>NZ_FWWU01000011.1:107968-290938 GCF_900176165.1 Deinococcus hopiensis KR-140 | reverse complement strand
GAGTGAGTGGGTGAAAACGCTGACCTTCTTCAATCACGCGGGCGGGGCGGGCAAAACAAGCCTCACGCGCGACGTCGGGTATGAGCTGGCCAGGGCCGGAAACAGGGTGCTTCTGGTCGACCTCGATCCGCAGGCGAACCTGACGTCCTGGCTTGGCGTAGAGGACGCTCCCCTCGAAGCGACCGTGTATGGCGTAGCGGTTGAGGACGCACCCCTCCCCCAGCCCCTCGCGCTGCACGGCATGCATTTGATTCCCTCACATGTGGACCTGGCGGTCGCAGAAGCGCACATCATGGCCCAGCTCGGCGCCGTGCTCTTTCTCAAAAATGCCCTCAGCCGGGTGGAGGATCAGTATGACGTTGTCCTGATCGACAGTCCACCCAGTCTGGGGCAGCTCACCATACTCGGAGCTCTCGCGGCTGACCATCTAATCGTTCCCGTGCCCACGCGGCAAAAAGGCGTGAATGCCCTGCAGGGCCTTCAGAAGGCCATGACCGTCCACCGCAGGATCCGGCCTGACCTGAACGTGGCGCTTTACATTCCTACCTTCTACTCGGATCGCCGCAACCATGACCGCGAGTTCCTGCAGGTCCTCAAGGACAACCTGCGCCCCCTCGCCTCGCCCATTCCGCAGCGTGAGGCGGTGTGGCTGGACAGCGCCACCGCGGGCGAACCAGTCGGGGTGTACGCTCCGGGTTCTCCCGTCCATCAAGACGTGATTCGCGCGACGGGTGAGGTCGCCCAAGCGGCGGGACTCACCTACCAGGTCCCCGCATGATCCGCAAACGCCCCCCGATCCGGCCCAAGGACCTGGAACTGCTTGGTGCCAGCGCCAGCCTCAGCCAGGCCCAACACATTGCTGTCCTTCCCGTGGCCGAGCTCACGCCTGGCCGTCATCAACCCCGCCGCACCTTCGACGATGCAGCCCTTACGGCTCTGGCCCAGAGCCTGCAGGAACAGGGGGTCTTGCAACCCCTCCTGATACGGCCGGTGGAGGGTGGGCACGAGATTGTCGCTGGAGAGCGGCGCTGGCGCGCAGCGCAGATCGCAGGACTGACGGAGGTCCCGGTTATCGTCCGGACGCTGACCGACGAGGAGGCCCGGGCCGCTGCCTTAATCGAGAATCTTCAGCGTGAAAATCTGAATGTCATCGACGAGGTGGACGCCAAACTCGATCTGGTGGCCCTGGCCCTCGGCCTTGACCGAGAAGGGGCGCGTGCACGTCTCCTGGAACTTCGAGCGCAGCAGGCTGGAGCGGATCATGAAACTCTGACGCGTCTCTTTACGCCGCTGAGCGAAACGTGGGAATCGTTTGCCAAGAACAAGCTCCGCATCCTCGGATGGCCAGAAGCGGTTCTCTGTGCCATGCGCGACCAGGGTCTCCCATTCACCCACGCTGGGGTCATCGCGGCCGCTCCTGCAGAACACCACTCCGCTCTGCTCCAGTTGGCCGGAGGTGGAGCGAGCCGAGCAGAACTTCAAGCGGAAGTCGCGCGACTGAAGGCCAAAGCGGCGCAAGCGCCAGCGCCCTACATGCAACGTGCCCTGGAAGTCAGTAGGCGTCTTGGAAGCCGGCGCCTGCTCGGGAGCCTCAAACCTCTGGAAGCCAGGGCCCTCGAACGGTGGCTGGACAAAATGCCTGAAAGCGTCCGGCAGCTCCTTGAGGGCGCTGAGGGCACTGAGAAGTAACGCCTCTCCCCCACCCGTTCTCGCCACCGCAGTGAAGAGTGGTTCTCCGTTGAGTCTGAAAGTGCTGGTGAGAACACAGTGGATTGCCCCTCTTTCCGTTCCGCGCCAACCCCAGAAACGCGGGTACCATCCATCCGGTTGCTGCCAGTCAGCGGAGTACCAGTAGTCGCACTGACCAACCCGGCAGCAGGAACGGAGTCCCCTCAGTTTCAGACGACAGACGAGCCCATGAATTCCCAGTTCTGCACGCCTGAAGCTCGAACCTCCGTCCCACCTTCGGTGAGGTAACGCAAGCGGTCCACAGTGACGCGCCACGGAGCAGAAGCAGTCGAGCAAACCATTTAAATACAGATGGTTTGCTCGACGACTTCTGCTCCGCCAAGAACGAGTTGCCAGAACCCGGCCAGCCGACTTCGATGCCCCGCGCTGGCTTACCGGTAAGCAGAAGCCTGTGCCCTCTGCACCCGCGGTCGCCAATGTGCCGCGTGAGCTGCCGAAAGAATGCATTCTTTAGCGTTTGTCGGAGCGTGCACCGGCATCGTCGGCGCTGCCCCGGCTCCACCCTCCCTACAGTCCACGTCCTGTGCCGATGGAGATGCGGGTTATCCATGGGGCCAGTTCAGCTCGGTGCGGCGCTCGCCCACGTTCCTACGCCAGGCGAGCGCTCCTCTACTTTGGAGACGTCCTGAATGCGAACAGCTAAGGTGGAGTCGACCACTGCAGGCAAGTGCACTGCCTTAACTGGCACGGTTCCCAGCGAGATCTGACCGAGCACTGCCGCTGGAGAAGCCCAGACCCTGCAAAGCGACCTGGGCCGCACACTGCTCAGCTCACGTGTTCAAGGCACGGCACGTTCATTCACCACGGCACAATAACCAGAAGCCCAACCGCAGGTTCAAGCGTACCGGGCGCAGCCCTTTTTACATCGTCAGGGGCGTCCGGAGGGTGCTCGCTGTGCGCCTACACCCGCGTTACTGACGCGGGCACCGTGAAGATGACGCGCAACAGGTAGAGGCCAACCTCACATACGGCTCTGTTCTGTCCTCGTTCCCCGCTTCAGGAATTCTGGTGTCACCCACGTGGCAAAGGACCCCAAGATGGTCTTCCTCAAACAGGAAGGTCAGGAGCATGATTCGTAACCGCAAGTTGTTCAGGTCCAACGGGGATACTGGTTGGCGAGAGTTCCGCCAGGCGCCGCTGACCAAGCAATTTCAGGAGGCGATCGTTCTCGCGATCAGGCTGACGGAGCCGCCGGACTTCATTCACCGTGGCGTCACCGTATTTCGCCTTCCAGGTGTAGAAGGAAGCTGTACTGCAGCCAGCCTCTCGGCACAGCTCCTCTATGGACTTTTCGCCTTTTCTGGCCTCCTGAAGCAGTTTGGTGTGCTCCTCGCTAAACCGCTTCTGTTTCATAGGCCATCCTCACTTTCTCACTGCAGAAGGGGTAGCCCCGTCCCCTGCGCTACGGCGAGCCGGTGAACTCCAGTCAGTTTTATCCAGATTTTAGAGACCACACCTTGGCCGCTCTCGTCCCGCGTTTTGAAGGGCAGTCACCATACGGCCACCACCCACTGCGACAAGGAGGTCGTCTGGTGCTTCCGCCTGCTGTGCGAATTCCATTGGCCTGCGTTGTCTGTCCCGCGATCACCTGTGGGTTACCGTAGGCTTGGACGGAGTGAAACTCCCGTCCGGCGGCAATGGCGCGCCCGGGCTCCTCACATCGGGGCGGCTGACGCCCTCGTCCACGACCTCCCCGTTATAGAAACGCACCGCCGCCTTCTTTGTCCCGCTGGCGTCCTTGTGATGACGAGGACGCCAGCGGGACACGCAGTACGCGCGGGGCAAAGGACACACCCTGCGCGCGGTTGCCAATGGGCAGGGTGACAGGGCCAGGGGCTCCCTTGAGCTGCGGCGCCGCATTCACTGCCCCCGCGCGCTGAAACGGCCGGTCTTCTGCAGGTGCTCACCCTTCAAGAGCATTTTGCGAGCCAGCAGTCGGCCAAGGGAGCCTGAGGACTGGGGCGGCATACGCTGAATACGTGGTGCAATCCGCCCAGCAGCTCCTTGAGCGTTCTCAAGCGTAATCACCAAAGCAGTTTGATCGGTGTTGAAGGTGTAGATCCCCTGGCCCTGACACACCCTTTGATTCTGCACCCGCAGTCCCGGCAGATCTGCGGGTTTACAAGCAGAGCTTCTCACAGCTCTGCTCAACACCCAGAGATATCAGGGCAGTCGCGGGTACGCCCCTCTGGAAGTAAGAGGGGCGACTGATAGGGATTCCGGTTGAGTGATTCTGAGTTAATGGGTTAACCTCAGCGTAGGGAGCAGGAAAAACGGTAGGGGAGAGGCCTGGAATCACCGGAGCGCAGAAGATGTAGCGGATGATTCGGAAAACGTATGAGGGTGGAAGTTCTTGCCCTGACTGAAGGCCTTGATTCCTGCCTGGAGCATTTGTCCGCATAGAGCCGTGAGGGGTGCCCTTCCGCTTACGGCTCCATGCTCCTCGGTGCGCATTCAAGTTCGCTCGCCGGGCTCGGTAAACGAGAATTTCCCTTCCTGACAACTGCTTTAAGTCGGTCCGAAACAGGATTAGGAGGGGTGTACCATGACCTTGACGACGCCGGGTTCAAGTTTGGCCTGGCGCTCGAAAGCGGTCTGCACGTCTTCAAGGGAAAAGACGTCGCTGACCAGATCATCGAGGGTCACGAGACCGCGCTCCAGTAGAGCAATGGCAGTAGGGTAGGTGTGCTTCATCCGGCGAGCAAACTTAAGGGTCAGGCCCTTACGCCGTGCCAGCGCGTGCTGCACCGTACAGCTGTCGTCGCCTGGAATGCCGACGAGCACCACGCGTGCACCTGGGCGGGCAAGCAGGGCCGCCTGCTGCACTGCCTCTCCTGCCCAGGCAGCCTCAAATACGACGTCGTACAGGGCGTCTTGAGACGGCCCGTACTCCGGAGCAACCGACGTTGCGCCCCACTGAAGAGCGAGGTCACGCCGCCAAGCCAGCGGCTCCATTACGTGTAGTTCGGCCAGACCGTTCTGACGTAGCAGCTTGACGAGCAGCAGGCCGATGGGCCCTGCCCCAATTACTGCGACGCGGTCGCCCACCGTGACCTTGCCAAGGCGCAGTGCGTGCAGGGCTACACCGAGAGGTTCTAGCAGTGCGCCTGCATCATTACTGATGGAGGTGGGCAGCACAAAGCAGTTGTGGGCTGGAACAGCCAGATGGTGTTGCAGGGCACCGTCGCGGGGATAGACCCCCATAAACGTATGGTCTGGGCATAGGTTGGGGTGGCCTTCCTGACAGGCGCGGCAGTGCCCGCAAGCCACATGTGGCTCTACGGCCACACGGGTGCCAACAGGCAGGGCGTGTCCCTCAGCGTCTACTGCACCGGGAAAGGCCTGAATAACCTCACCCATGAACTCGTGCCCGAGAACAAGAGGGTTCTCAATCTTCGTGTCGCCGATTCGCCCATCCTGAAACATATGGATATCTGAGCCGCATACGCCAACCGAGCGGATGCGAAGGGTGATTTCACTGGGTCCGGGCATAGGGGCGTTGCGCTGCGTAAGCTCAAACTGCCCGGGACGGACCAGGGTGGCGGCGGAATGGGTCATGTCGAAACCTCTTGCGTGTCAGCAGCGTTAGGGGAAGTGCAGCGATGACGCCGCATTCGGACGAGGACCTGTTGTGTTGGTATATGGGGGAGACCGTACGTCTACCGTAGGCCAGAGGGTATTTCTCTGAAGGATGAAGACGAAACTGACCAGTAGACTTGACTGTGAACGATAACATCGTATGCTGGTTGTGCCGGAGTGTCAATCCATCCTTCCCCCTTACCTCTGGGCTTCTTCATGGCTCCTCTCCCAGAAGAGAATTTGTGCATTTTGTTCACGTGCTGGTTGATATCAGAGGCCGCCAAAGGTCTTAAGCGACAACAACCCGCTAAATGTAAAATTTTCAACACATTTATACGAAGAACGGGTGCTTGTAAGAGTATAGAAATATTGTTTACTGTTTTCTAATAGAAGCCAAAGAACATAGGCCTGCTCGGCTACAGATCACTTGCCTTCTGCCCATTTCGTGGGTAGCAAGGATGCCCAATGTTTGAAGAAAGACTTTCCCATGGACAACTCCCCTATGCAACTTCCTAAAATAGCAACGTCGGCTGTCGTTCTGCTGGTAATGTTTTTGGCTTCCAGTGTAGAAGGTAGGGAATTAAGTCAGATTCAGAGCGCCGGTAAAATCAAGATTGGCTCTTCAACTACAAGTCCTGGTTTCCTATACAAAAATGGGACTGTTCGTGCCGGTTTTGCTGTCGACCTTGTAAACATTTTGAGCTCGCAGATGAAGATCAAGAAAGTTGACTGGTTGGAAGCCTCAACAACAGATGCGCTTTTCAAAGGTATAGACAGTGGAAGTTTTGATGTCATATTGGATGCAAAGCTGCCCCCGCCTCGCTATAACGTGAATATTTCTGTCTCCGTGGCTTGTACAGGAGGCGTCATTCTAGGCCGACCGGGAGGACCCACCAAAGAAGCGCAACTGAGGGGAAAACGAATTGCGGTAGCTGAAAAAACCCAGTATGCTGCCTATGCACGCAATCTTCCCTTTCAAAAAAATGTGGTCGTTTTTGACACGCCAGACCAAGCATTACTTGCCTTTCTAAACGGTTCGGTTGATGTTCTCGTCCTAGATCGCCTCGAAGCTCTCACGATGTATAAAAGAGTGGGACCTACAAAACTTCAAGTAAGTCCTGTTTTGTGGAACGAGGAGATACATTTCGTTATGCCTCACACAAGCGATGCGTTTAGGGATGCAATTGACGCGGCACTTGCGAAAACGATGGCAAACGGTTCGTATGCCAATCTGAGTAAGAAGTATTTCAGCGAGGACATTCGTTGCTCTGATGGTTAAATTTTGCGCCTGGTGCTGGCTGTTCTAGTCTCGAGTTTCTGGAGATTTGTCGAATACATGCCATGTTCTGCGCGTTCCTTTAAAAATCTCGCTCTCGGGTAGATTTTAGTTCTTGAGTATGGAGGATTATATGAAGTCAAAAATCGTGCTTATGTCCATTGCTGCTGCCACGGTTACGCTCGCTGCGGCACAGGGAGACGCCCTTCCTAAGCTGCCTGTTAAAGCGAAATACCGTGTATGTTTTAATCAGTCTGAAATGGACAATCCTTGGCGATTTGCCTTGACCGCGTCTATGGAAGATGAAGCAAAGCGCTTGGGTTGGACTCTGATCTTCACGAATGCGAATGGCTCTGCTAAGAAGCAGGTGGCCGATGTGCGGTCTTGTATTGCTCAGCGTGTCGATGCCATCTTTCTGACCCCGCGCGAGAAGAAGCCTTTGGCAACTGTCGTGATGGAAGCCAAGCGTGCGGGTATCCCTTTGTTTGTCATCGATCGTGGAGTTGACGAAACAGTTGCCAAACCCGGCCGAGATTTCATCTCGTTTATTGGTTCGGACTTCTATGAAGAGGGTCGTCGCGCAGCCGAATGGCTGGTAAAAACAACGGGCGGCAAGGCGAAAGTTATTGAGTTGCAGGGTACTGAAGGTTCTTCCCCGGCCTTGAACCGTCAGAAGGGTTTTGCTGACTACATTCGCAAATACCCGGGGATTCAGGTCGTTGCCTCCAAGAGTGGAAACTTTACTCGTGAAGAGGGACAAAAAGTTATGGCCAGCTTGATTAAATCCCATCCGGAAGTGACTGCTGTCTATGCTCACAACGATGAAATGGCGTTTGGAGCCATTCCCAGCCTGGAGGCTGCCGGCCGTAAGCCGGGTAAAGATATCGTTCTCGTCAGTATCGATGGCAATAAGGAAGCTCTCCAAGCCATTATTGATGGAAAGCTCGGTGCTTCGGTGGAATGCAATCCTCGCTTTGGTCCTAAGGCCTTCCAAACGCTCAAGGATTATGCTGCTGGCAAGAAGATTCCCACTCGGTTGGTAAATGATGATCGGCTCTTTGACAAAACCAATGCTAAAGCGCTACTGAGCTCGGCTTTCTAAATTTTGATGACAATGGGAGACTCTGCTGAAATTCTTAATTCAGTGGAGTCTTCGTTTAAATCTATCAAAGCCAAATCGAATGCGGAACTCCACGGGACGTGAACTAGGGCTTTTCCTGGAGAATTACAGGAAAAACATCTGGATAGATGAATTTTTGGTTTGTCGGTGCTGCCAATATGTACACTTAGCAGGGCTGTTGCGTTTACGCGTGAATAATGGTACTCCGTTGAGTCTGAAAGTGCTGGCGAAGAACACAGGGGATTCCCACTCTTTCCGTACCGCGCTGACCTCATAAACACGGGCGCCATCCATCAGGTTCCCGCCAGTCAACGGAGTACCAATAATCCCCATTTCCACGCCGTTTAGGGCTGAGCGAGGTTATGGGCGAGGACGGCCAGGACGACGCGGAGCCGGAGAGAGGGAAGTGTTTTGGTCTGAACGGAGCGAATTTGAGCTTCGACCAATTGTGAAAAGACGGTTTCAATGCGTTTGCGGAGCTTGGGGTGGCGGTCTTGCCGCCACCCGTTGTCATAGCGGGTGTTTTTCTTGGGTGGGAACAGGTAGCCCAGGCAGCAATAGCCCTTGTCCCCAATGATCTTTGGCCCGCCGAACTCAGGCCACCTCCGGTTCAACTCATCGCTGACGGTGCTGTCGTGAAGATTGGCGGGTTTGAGGAGGTACTGGACGATCTCCCCTGCGGGTGTCACCCAGGCATGCAGCTTGTACCCGTACACGTCGCCCTGGGTCCCAAACCCCCATTTCGCTCCCGGGAACTTGCACCGCTTGCCTCGTTTCGGGCGACACACCGGGAGCGGCATGGAGTCAATGATCACTTCTGCACAACGTTTGGCGGGGCTGACCAAGGCTTCGAGGCGTTCCAGCAGACGCACGCTTCGCATGTACGCCTGGGTGTCGGAGGGAAGACCGACGCGGTCTTCCCTCAACATGTTCCACCAGATCGAGGGATACGACTGCTTGAACACGAAGCGAGCGAGCAAGAGGGCCACGAGCAGGGCATCCGTCAGCTTCTGATGCTTAAATCGCTTCAGATCGCTGAAGTGCCGCTTCGCCCAACGGTGGAGCTGACGAATCACCGCACGACGACCTAAACTATGATGGAGACGGTATCTGCACATACCGTCTCCATTTTTCCTCGTCTCCGTCCTACTCGGCTACCCCAGCCTCAAGCCCTAAACGGCGTCTTTCCATTGAAAACCATGCTTGCCCGGTGCTCCATGCCCCAGCTGTGGGTGAGAACTCCTGTGCCTTGCTCTCTGGTGGAGAAAAACCCCGTGCCACGCGTACTTCGAAGCCGCTGAAGGTTCATTTTCCTGCTCCTATACAGCGCTGAACCTGTTATGCGGTTTCCGGATCATCTGTTCCGGCCCTCCCATTCCGGGAATTCACGCCTCTCCGTCACCGTTTTTCCTGCTCGCCCCGCTCGGGACGGCCCGTTATGAAATAACGGGTTGGCCGGAATGCTGATCACTTGAGCTTTTCACGTCCTTCTTGGAGAGGTGGTGCTGGCGCGAACGACGAGTTCCGGTAGGAGAACGCGCGTGGGCAGGGCCTGTGCTTCACGGGGAGACTCGACGGCTTCCAACAACGCGGCCAGGCTGAGTGCTCCCAACGCGGCAAAGTCTTGACGCACCGTGGTCAACGGAGGGTGAAAGAAGCGGCTTTCTGGAATGTCGTCGAACCCCAGCACGGAGACGTCGCTGGGCACCGCGACGCCCCGTTCGTGCAGGGCCCAAAGTGCGCCGAGGGCCATCTGATCGTTGCCCGCCACAAGCGCCGTGAACGGGATGCGGCTCGCAAGAAGTTCCTGGGTGAGACCAAAGCCGCTTGCGGCGGTCCAGTCGCCCTCTAGCACTGAGACGGGCGTATACCCCGCGTGCGTTAGGGCCGCGCGCCAACCTTCCAGGCGTAACCGGGCGTCGTGCCAGCGCTGCGGTCCAGACAGCAGGGCGATGTGCTCATGCCCCAGGTCAAGGAGGTGCTGCGCTGCCAACCGGCCACCAGACATCTGGTCAATGGTGACGCCCGGCGTGCCACCCGTTTCCGCTGCGTCGAGCAGCACGAAGGGGGTGTGGCCGCACAGGCTGCGAATCCGCTCAGTGTTGACGCCGCGCAAAGGGGCGACGAGCAGGAATCCGTCTACACTTTGTTTACGCAGTTCCAGCAGGCCGCGCTCGATCTCGCCCTCGCTCAGTTCTGGAATACTGGTGAGTGCAACCCCGTAGCCGCGTAGACGGGCTGCCCGCTCGATGTTGACCACCATTTGGGCAGGGCCGTAGTAGGTAAGGCCAAAGCTGACGATACCGAGCGTGCCCGAGCGCTGCGTGACCAGGCTGCGGGCCGCCTGGTTTGGCTGATACTTTAGCGTTTCAATGGCCTCCAACACCTTCTGACGGGTGCTTGGCGCGACGCTCAGGTGTTCGTTGATCACGCGGGAAACGGTCTGATGGGAAACGCCGGCGTGCCGAGCAACGTCGTGAATGGTGACGCGTGAGCCTGAGACAAATGGGGGCATCGCTTCTCCTGTTATCGTTCTCAGCTTAAGGAGGGGAGTGCATAGGGTCAAGTCATTTCATTTCTAACAACCTCTCTTGTCACGGGGGGTTGGCAAAGGTTATGGCAAGTGTGTTGGGGGAGGGTGGCGCGGAGCCGAGTGGGGGAGACTCCGGAGCTCCCCGCTCCCGCTGCAGGTATCGGTTTTGCGGTGAGGCTGTGTCACCGCCTCACCCTGGACTACCAGGACCCCGAAGAACTTCTGTTGGAACGGGGCACGGCCGTCACTGCGAGTCCGTGCCCACTGGGCGCATGAAGTTCAGTTGCCTCGTCGCCCGCGACCGGCGCCGCCGGGGTTCCCGGGAGCATCTCGATGAAATGTGCGTAGACGTTGGCGGTACCAGACGCTGGCTGTGGCAAGCCGTCTATGAACACGGCACCGTGTTGGACGGCTTTGTTGTAAGTACACCTGGATACGAAGCTTCCAAAACATTCTTCGTACGGCTGCTGGGGGAATACGACGTGGCAGGGTGTGGGTGCGGCCGTAAAAGGCCCTCTGCGGCATGGGCCTTTCCTTCGCTCACGGCTGCCCAGGCTCAAGCAGATCCGCTGGGCCCCCGCTCCGTTCCTCATGGCGGTGCAGACTGAGCCCTGCCCGCGCACGGTACGAATGCCTGGGTTCTGGCAACCTCACTGTAGCGAGTCCAAGGAGCCCAGCAGGTGGCCTGCTGCGGTGCTGGGCGGCTGTGGTAGTGATGCCGTCATTCTACGCTTCATCACCGTCATATCTCTGCGGTACTGGCGAGACGTTGGCCGGACGTCCAAACATCTGACCAATCGCTGGCTTCCCGTCGTGGCTGCCTCCTGGGCGTCTGGATTGCCGCGTAGCGTGGTGTTTCCGTTGGGTCCATCAGCAAACTGCACAAGACGGTGGTGAAGCCAACAGGCCCCCAGGAGCATCCTCGCTCCTGCCCGGGTACGAGAAACGGAAGCAGGAGTCAGGTCCTCCCGGCAGCACCGCGCTCGCGCAGCGTCTCGATAAACTCAGCCTGCAACTGCGCTGCGCCAGACACGCCTCGCCGCTCGTGGAGTGCTGCCGGGAGGACCTGCTGCGTGGTCCCCTGTAGGAAGGAAAGGGGGATGGGGCTCGTGCTGGCCCCATCCCGTTCCATCAGCCCCTTATCCTTTGAGCCCGGCCGTCGCCATTACCCCCTCGGTCACGCGCCGCTGGAAGATCAGGTAGGCGAGTGCAGTGGGTAGGGCCGCGGTGACAGCCGTGGCCATCGTCTTGGCATAGGCCACCCCATACGCGGACTGCACCTGGGTAATTCCGACTGGGATGGTTAATTTGGGCGGATCATTCAGCACGATGAAGGGCCACAGGAAGTTGTTCCAGGCAGCAATGAAGGTCACGATGGCGAGCGCCACGGTGATGCTCCAGTTCAGCGGGAGGAAGATACTGAAGAGTACCCGCCATTCTCCAGCGCCGTCGATGCGCGCGGCGTCGCCCAGTTCGGGGGGAATCTGGTCGAAAAACTGCTTGTAGATCACCACCGCGAGGGGCGCAGCCAGTTGCGGCAGAATCAGCCCGGCGAAGTTGTTCACCAGCCCCATTTTGTTGATCAGGATGAAGAGCGGGATCAGGCTCGCCTGAAACGGAATCATGAATCCCACCAGCACCAGCAGGTACAGCCAGCGGCGTCCCCGGAAATCAATTTGCGAGAGGGCGTAGGCACACAACAGTGAGAGCAGGAGCACAAGCACCGTGACCGTCAGAGAAGTCAGGAGGGAATTGGCGTACCAGCGCACCAATGGGCTGTTCTGGAGGATGTAGGTGTAGCTGCTCAGGTCAATAGGGTTCGGCCAGAAGGTGGGGGGGCTGGCGATGGTGTCATTGTCGGGCTTCAAAGACGTGACGACGGCCCAATACAGCGGAAAGACCCACAGGCCAGCCAGCACGACAGTCAGCGCAGTCACGACGCCACCCCAGAGCCGGGAGAGCCGGGCGGTGGGGGAAGCGGTACGGACGGCCTTCGTGGTCAGGGTCGTCATTTGCGTTCCCCCCGGTTCAATACCTTCGACTGGAGCAATGAGGCAGCCAGGATAATCACCATAAGCACCACCCCGATGGTCGATGCGTAACCTCCGTGCTGCTGTTGAAAGCCTTCACGGTAGGAGTAGAGGAGCAGCACGAGCGTCTTGTCAAAGGGACCTCCCGCCGTGAGCAGGTAAACTTGGTCGAAGATCTTGAACTGCGCGATCAGCTGTAACAGCAGCACCAGGCTGGTGACTGGCCAGAGATTGGGCCAGGTGATCGACCAGAAAAGCCGCGGCCCCGACGCTCCATCGAGGGCGGCCGCCTCATAGATCTCCGGCGAGATGTTCTGGAGGCCGGCGATAAAGAGCAAGATGTTGAAGCCCACCGTCCACCAGATGGTCACAAAGGCGACTGCAGGCATTGCCCACACCGGGTCTTGGAACCAGGCGGTGGTGCTCCCAGTCAGCGTGTTGACGATTCCAAAATTTGAGTCCAGAACCCAGTTCCAGATGTTGGTAACCACGCTGACCGGCAGGACGTACGGGAGGAAGAAGCAGGCGAGCACCAGGCCCTTGAGCCGCTTGAGCCTCACGACCAAGAGGGCCAGGCCCAGGCCGACGAGCGTGTTGGGGACAACCGTGAGCAAGATGAAATACAGCGTGCCCTTCAGCGCCGTCCAGAACGTGGGCTCCTGGAACAAGCGCAGGTAGTTACTCAACCCAACGTACTGTCCTTCCCCGGTGAGGTCCGCGTCAGTGAGACTCAGTTGCAGCACCCGAAGGGAGGGGTAGATCAGAAACACCAGGTAAATGAGGACGAACGGCGCGACCATCAAGAGGGCCGTCAACCCTCGCCTGCGGAGTTGGATCTGCCTCTCCTGGCTGGCCAGGCGCCCCGGCTTGGAAACGGTTTCGAGCATAACGCCGGGTTTTCCTTTCTCGTGGGAAACGGGGAAGGCAAAAGGGGAAGGCCACGGCTGCCTTCCCCTTTTGCCTTACTTGTTGAAGTTCAGCAGGGCTGTCTTGAATTTGCTGATGGCCTGGTCAACGGTGAGCTGCCCCAACAGGACTGGCGTGAAGTTGTTGCCAATTGCATCGTAAACGGGGCCACCTACGCCGAAGATGGGCAGGGTAGGTTCGAGGGTCGCGTCTTTGGCCGAGACCGCGCTGTACTGCGCAACAGGCTGCAGCGCCTTGAAGGATGTGCTGCCCTGAGTAGGGAGGTATGCGGGAATGTGACCGCCACCTGCCCAAGTCAAGCCGCCCTGCTTCTGCACATATCCGACGAACGTCATCACGGCCTTGAGCTTCTCCGGGCTGAGTTGCCCCTTCGCATTTGCGGGGATGGCCAGCATGTGGGAGTCCGCCCAGGTTTTCTGGTTTGCGTATAGCTTCGGAAAGCTCACCACACCGTAGTCGAACTTGAGGGTACCCTTCGTCTTGGCATCTACCATGGTGGGCACTTCCCAGTTGCCGTTTGCCATGATGGCCGTGCGCCCGGCGGTAAACAGCGCCACATTTGCTGGATACTGGGTGTTCTTGGGGATCAGTCCCTCCTTGGCCCAGTCCGCCATGACTTGGAGGGCGACTTTGCCCTTGGTGTCAAGATCTGTGAGGTCAAGTTTGCCATCCCGCACCAGCGTCCCGCCTTGTTGCAGGAACAGGGTGTACCACAGCCGCCAGACGTTGGCGGGGTCCTGGTTGGTGCTCAGGCCCAGGGGGGTGACGCCGGTCTTGGCCTTGATCTGGCGCAGCAACGCCGTCATGCCGGCGACGCTGTTCACGCCCACAAGTTGCCCATTCGCGCCCAACACGCCGGCTTTCTTCAGCAGGTCCTTGTTGAGGTACAGCACGAAAGTGTGGGTGTCGAGCGGAACTGCGTACCAGCTCGCCTGCCCCGCTTGGGCCTTGGCATCGGTGAGCATCGTATTGGCGAGGTTGGTCTGAAAATCAGCCGGCTTCAGGCCTCCCTGAGCCAACTCAGCCGCCGTGAGGGGACGCAGATCTTTGCCACGCAGGCCGGCGGGCAGGTGTGAAAGGTGGTAGGTCATCACGTCCGGGACCTGTCCGGAAACCACGCCGGTGTGCACCTTCGTGTAGAAGGGGTTCCCCCAGGTCTGTGTCGTGCGTTGCACGACGATGTCCTTCTGCGAGCTGTTGAATGTGTCAACGATTTGCTTCATGCGGGCACCGTCCCCACCGCCGAAAAAGTCCCAGAACACAATTTTGGTCTGTGCCTGTGCAGCAGAGGAGAGGGCGGCGGACATAGAAAGGCCGAGGGCAATCATCGTGTGACGCTTCATACATTCCTCCAATGGAAGTAAGGGCATGGACCAGACAGATTAGAACTGCCTAGAACGCAGGGGATGGCAAACAAGACCGGTAGATCGGCTGTAGACAGGCAGCAAGGTGGCCCGCCAAGTCGAACTTTTTATACATGTGAACGGTCACAGAGTAAGCAATTCCTGAAAGACTGTCAAGCGAGCTGGGTGTGTCGCTCCAAAGCATGGCTCTTGATCTGGAACAGCCTCCTGGTTGCTGTTCTGGTCACCTGTCTGGTTAGGCAGTTTGAGCTCTCGACCAGCGGTCGTACTTCCCCGCAGCTCTACAAGGCGCAGTTCATCGTTTGACGCAATCAATCTTTCCCGGGCATACTCGTTCAGTACGCGCCGGTAGCTATCCTGCACACGAAATTCAATACGATTGCGTGCCCGACATCCTTTATGGGTAAGGTCGTGCAGGACATCTTTATTAGACCTCTTGCGAAAGTGGTGGGCGAAGCTGGCAGTGTGGCGCGAGACCGTCTGAGACATACGCTGAAGATGAATCGCAAGCCGTTCCGTCGACGCACCGGGGTGTACCCAGCAACCTTTGCTGAGAAGGAAGAGGTGCTGGCCCTGCGCGAAGGACAGAAGAAATCTGGCCGCCCAGCCGCGCCCAGCGTGGCTGGGTAACTGCTGATGACGCTGGAATTCTGGCGCGAGTACTGGACCTTCGCGCGTCTCCGCGACGGGGCCGGGGCGTGCACGAAATGACCGTGTACCGCACGGTAGAACGCATGGAAGCGGCCCTGATCGCCAGTGCGCGGTTCCAGATGCTCAAGAGACGCGTGTTTCAGGAAGCGAAGCCCGTGTACAGCATCGACCGCGACGATGCTGCAGAAGTGCCGTGTGAACGGCCCAAAAAAAGCAGTGCGATTGGTAGAGCGGCGAGAAAAAGCGGCACATCCTGAAATTTCAGCTGCTGATCTGCACGGTGACGCAGCGCATCCTCAGCACCACCACGAGCGCTGGGGCCGTTCATGACCTGGAACTGTTGGGTCAGTCAGGCGTCCGTTTTCCTCACCAAACGGCGCTCATTGGAGACGCCGGGTATCAGGCCTGTGGAGAAGCCACAGGCCCGCCATCACTCCCCATAAGGCGACGCGAGCGCCCGCCTCTGTCCGCTGAGCAGCGCCAGGACAACCGTGTCCTGGCGCTGCTCAGCAGGGGGCCCTATATGTGATCCGTCACATGAAGATCTTCCGCGTCCAGGGGGCGTGTGCCGATATCGGCAGCGTCGGTTTGCGCTCCGGGTTCAGCTTATCGCGGCGCTGTGCAACTTCACCCAAGCCTGCCAATCATGACTTTCGCAAGAGGTCCAGTGTTACCTTCTCCTGCCTTTGAGGCGAAATATACATTGCGTTCGACCATGACGTTTGGACGAACCCCGGTTTCCTCGTCACACGGCCGCTCGCTGATGGCGCTCTTTTCGCTCCCCTGGGCGTACGGCTCTTCCTCCCCAGCTCCTGAATCGAAAACCTGGAGCGGCGTCAGCGCGCGGGCGTTTCTCTGGAATACCTGAAATACAAATCCAAAAGCGAAATGTCTTGGAAGAACTTGACCGTGTCCGGAAAGCGGGAGTGACCTTGAGAGGGTCTGCATCGCGGGTGGCACTCCAGGCAAGCACGGTACACACCTCCTGCCCAGGGAGGTGTGTACCATTGGGGAGAAATGCTGTGGTGAATGAAGTCAAATGCCACGTTACCAACAGCCCGGCTTCCACACCTGTGACGCCCCTGGTCCGGGAGACCACAGCCAAATGTGCCTGGGAAGTCCTGTTGATCTGTGCGTGAATTTGTAACGCCACTGAGCCAAAAGTTCACCCTGATCCAGCTCCACTGTCACCGCAGGCCGCTGAAGATGCATTCGCGCCTGGAGCTGGATCAGCGAGCCCGGAACAGGGGAAGCAGGCGTGGCTCGCCAATGCCAGCTTGAAATTGAAGTGAGGACGTTGGCCAGTTGGTTCCGCGCACAACTTTGCGTGGGGAAGTCGCTTCTCCAACTTGACCGAGAAGTTCTGCCTCTTCTCCGGGCGCTTCGGTATCCGGCAGTCCCCAGTCTGAGCCCAACACGTTCGGGGTATCGCCCTCTGGTGGCTGCTCGCCGCATTTGTCAGGTCACTCGTGATGCCCCGTCTCCGCCACCTGTGCAACACTTCAGGGGTTGCCACCGTGAACAGCCCCGACCAGCCCAAATACCGTGAGGTGTACGCTCGAATACGCGACAGCATCCTGACCGAGCAGGTGCGCCCAGGCGGACGCCTCGCCTCGTCGCGCCGCCTTGCTGAGCAACTCGGCGTTGCCCGTGCCACCGTCGAGCAGGCCTTTGACCAACTCGTCCTGGAGGGCCTCATTGTGCGGCAGACGGGGAGAGGAACCTTCGTGGCCGACCGCGTGCCGCATCTCCCCCGAGGGGTTGCCCCCCTTTCAGAACGGCCGACCCACCCGGCCATCCTCTCCTGCCGGGGCACCGCCCTCCTGTCCGCAGGGGTTGCCCTCGGCGCGGACGTCGCGCGCGGGTTCGCGCCTTGTGTGCCCGGGCGTGACACCTTCCCCATGCACGTCTGGAACAAGTTGGCCCACAGCCAGGCCCGCCGACACGGCCGCCACCTTGCCGGGGGTGGAGAACTGGGCGGTCTGCCTGAGCTGCGCGAGGCCATCGCCGTACACCTCGGCAGCTCCAGGGGGGTGCGGTGCGCCCCCGAGCAGGTTTTCATCCTGAGCAGCACCCAGCAGGCCCTCGATGTCACGGCACGGCTCCTGCTTGACCCGGGAGAGACCGTCTGGATCGAAGACCCAGGCTACCTGGGTGCCCGGAGCGCCCTGCTCGCGGCGGGCGTCCAGCTCGTGCCCGTTGCTGTGGATGAACAAGGCCTCCAAGTGCAACAGGGCGAGCACGCCGCGCCCCACGCGCGCCTCGCATTCGTCACCCCCTCGCATCAGTACCCGCTGGGCGTCACGCTGTCCCTGGCCCGGCGCAAGGCGCTGCTGGAGTGGGCCCGCCGTGCGGGCTCCTGGGTGTTCGAGGACGACTATGACAGCGAGTTCCGTTACGACGGACGCCCGCTGGCCGCCCTGCAAGGGCTCGGCCCCGAGCGCGTCCTGTACGCGGGCTCGTTCAACAAGGTGCTGTTCCCCGGCGTACGCCTCGCGTATCTGGTGGTGCCGCCCGCGCTGGCCGGCCCCCTGCTGGCCGCCCGGCAGGTGATGGATGGCCCCCCACCGTCCCTGACCCAGGCCACTTTGGCAGCCTTCATCGCGTCGGGCGCCTTCACCTCGCACCTGCATCGTCTGCGCGGCCTATACCGGGAGCGGCGCGACGCCCTGCTGACCGCCGCGCAGGACCTCCCAGAATGGGCCGTGCTTCGGCCCACCGACGCCGGAATGCACGCCACGCTTCTCTTTGAGAATGGTTTGGACGACGTGCCCCTGTCTTACGCCGCTGCGGCTTGGGCACTGGATGTGCCGCCCCTGTCCCGGTACTTCCTGGGGCAAGCGCCAACCCAGCGCGGGCTGGTCGTGGGCTTTGGTGCCATGATGCCCGAGAGCATTGCCCAGGGAATGAAGGTGCTCGGCCGGGTGCTGGGAGAAGCGCACCTTGAAGTCCGGTAAATGGGTCTGGTGAAACCAACTGAAATGGTCTACCGTTCCAGACCGATGTGCCTCTAGCCTCCTGTTCAGGTTCGTCTGAAAGGAGCACACCATGACCATCACCCAGGCCCCCCACTCTTCCGTTCTCGAAACGCCCGCCGCCTCGCCTGAGGACGCCGGGCGTCACTTCCAGGCAAAGCTCAGCGTGGAAACCGACCCCGCTGACGTCTACTTGGACATGCACAAGGGTGTCACCGGCTTCCGGGTGCTCGATGTGCGCAGCTCTAAAGCTTACGCGGAGCGTCACGTCCCCGGCGCGATCAGCTTGCCCGCCCGGCAAATCAACGTGGAGACGACCGCCAAGTTCAGTAAGGACGAGCTGCTGGTGGTGTACTGCTGGGGACCCGCGTGCAACGGCGCTACGAAGGCTGGGGCGCGGCTGGGGGCATTGGGCTTCAAGGTGAAGGAGATGATCGGCGGCATCGAATACTGGCACCGCGAGGGGCACCCGGTCGAGGGGACGCTGGCGGGCGATGTCGAGGCGATCGGCTGAGCCCACATGACCCCAGAAACCCAGGGGCGGCTTCGCCGCGGCCTGGTCGCGCCAAGATGAGGAGGCCCCATCCTGACACTCTTCGCTCTGCACGGGTTCTACCACGTCGGTGTGGGCCCCGAGCCGGGCCTCACCTTTTGGGGACCGGACGAATTGCAGCGGGGGATCGCCGCAATGCTGGCGCACAACCAGGGAAGTACGGCAGCGCTGCGCAACCTGTGCCTGTGTGGCAAGCGGGGCTTTTGGGAGTGGACCTATACGTTTCCGGGCGGCCTACCGGAGCGCGGCTGCGACCTCCTTGAGTTCCAGGGAGAGCGCATTCGAGTGAAGAACGCCTTGCGCAAGGTGCAGGGGGGTGCGTGAACGGGGACCTGCCGAACGTGCGCGGAGTGGAGCGGCGCGACCTGGCACGGGTGGTTGAACTTTGTGGAGACCACGCGGCCTTTGAACGTGCTGCCTACGATCCGGCGGGCAAGCAGGAGCGGCTGGAGCAGGCCCTGTTCGGCGAGGTGCCCAGGCTCCATGCCTGGGTGGCCGAGCAGGACGGCGACTTGATCGGATACGCCACGGCGACCCTGGACTACGCAACCTGGGACGCTGCGCCCTTCGTCCATCTCGATTGCCTTTACCTGCGTCCGCAAGCACGCGGACAGGGTGTGGGACTGCTGTTGCTGGCCGAGGTGCTCGCGTTGGGAAAGCGGGCAGGCTGTGTCAACGCCCAGTGGCAGACGCCGCAGTGGAATGAGGACGCAATCCGCTTCTACCGGCGGCAGGGCGCGGTGGGGTACTCCAAGTGCCGCTTCATCCTTCCGCTGCGTTCCTATCGAAGCCCGGTGGACGGTCCTGTCTGAGCCGGGAAGGAGGCAGGTGAGGTCTTGCTGACTTCGGCACAGTGCAAACAGCTGGGTCGCTCCCCACCCATTGGTGGGGGTACGCCCTCTTTGGTATGGTCTGCTCGATGGCGCCGGCCTGCTGATGCAAGAACGGCAGCAGGACTTCGACAAGTTCGTTTTCGCTGTGGACCTGCCCGTGCACCTGAGGCTGGGGCAGTGGAGGCTGGCCGCTCAGACGTGTTTTACGAGGTGATGTGCGCCATCTTTTACGTGCTGCAAGACGGCTGCGCGCGGCGCAATCTTCCTCACGACTTCCCCGCCTGACAGACGGTTTACGGGTACTTCCGGCCGTTTCAAGAAGGTAGGACTGAGGAAGGGGTCAACCGCTTCCTCCTGCGCCGAACACGGCGCAAAGAGGAGTGTAGGCCGAAACTGGGTGCAGGAATCGTGGACAGCCAGACGGTCCGCTGCACCCCGCAAGCCGGGGTGAACGCGGGGAAGAAGCCCAATGGACGGAAAAGCCACATGGTCGTGGACACATTGGGCCAGCCGCTGATGGTGTAGGTACGTACAGGAGCACTTCAGCACAGTGTCGCTGCCCCAATTCTGCTCGCAGCGCTCTCCAACCGCTTCCCAGGATTGCGCTACTTCTGGACAGAGGGGGGACCCGGGCGAACTCGTCAACCGGGCGAAAGACGCTTTGTCTTGGACGGTGAAGATGGTCAAAGGCGTGGAGCGATCCTTCGCCTGGTTTGCCCGTTCCCGGCGCCTCGTCCGACGCAATGCGTGCCCAACAGAGACGACTGAAGCCTGGCTCTACCTCGCCAGGCCCACGCTACGTCGTCTCGGGTCTGCTTCCTGAGCCTTTTAGAGGATCGGTCAACAAGAGGACTTCTTCTTGACCGACCAGAGCGAGTGAACTTGAATGCGCATTGGAGAGAATGGAGCCGTGAGGGGTGCCCTTCTGCGCACGGCTCCCCATTCGGACAAATGCTCTAAAGCGCGCTCTTGAAGCGGCCTGACAAGCGGCGTTTGCGCATTACCCGCAGCGCTCAGTTTCTGGATCCTTTCGGGGAAAGCGGCAAAAGCCACCCAATCCTTAGAATTTCAGTCCGAGTCCGTTGGGATACTGGCCCCATTGGGGGGCACCTACCTGTGGACAGGACCTGCGCGGCTCTTTGGCCACCACCCGTACAATGCAGCCGGACAGGGCGCAGGTGTATCCGTCTGCTTGAAGGTTGGAGCACGCGTCACAACAGCGTATTCGGTCTTCGTAGACGTTATCAGGCACCCACGCTCCTACAACCTGGAACATCGGCGATGACAGCATTTGCGCAATGTGGGCCTCGGTCACCTGGAAGTCCGTGCGGCAACCCTTACAGCCCCGGCGTTCAGGCGGAATCATGCTTCCATGGCGGGGGCGACTTCCAGCACGGTCACCGACATACGGGGCAGGGTAACGCGGATGATTGTTCCTTCAACCGCAAATGCCTTAAATTCGCTGGGCATTACCACGCCGGGCGCTTCGAAGGTATTGTGCGCATCCCGGATTTCGGAATTCATGACTGTTCCGGTCACCAGAACCCCAGGGGCTGCAAGCCCGCGCAGATCCAAAGTGACCTCGTTTTCGGACAGGAGGTCGGCATTGCATAGGCTGATGTGGAGGAGGCCCTGAGCGTCCTTGGAAGTCGAAACAGACAGGCTTGGGTGAGGGCGATCTTCATTCTGAATCCCGACTGGGAGCGCGTGCGTATCGACAAGCAGTGCGTCTTGGTGGACCTTGTACATGTTAAAGACGTGATATGTCGGCGTAAGGATCATCTTTTCGCCCTCGGTGAGGATGACCGACTGCAGCACGTTTACCATCTGCGCGATGTTGGCCATGACAACGCGGTCACAGTGTTCATTGAAGATGTTGAGCGAGATGCCCGCCACCAGTGCGTCGCGAATGGTGTTCTGCTGGTACAGAAAGCCGGGATTTGTGCCGACCTCCACGTCAAACCAGGTTCCCCACTCGTCAACGATCATGCCAATGCGTTTACTTGGGTCGTAGCGGTCCATGATTGCCGCGTGCTTGGTGATGAGTTCGTCTATAAACCACGCCTTGCGGATGGTGGTGGCCCACTCATCCTCTGAAAAACCGGTTGCTGCTCCTTTTCCCTTCCAGAATTCACCGGGGATGGTGTAGTAATGAATGCTGATCGCGTCCATGAAAGGATGCGTGTCCTTCATTACTCTTTCCATCCAGTCGTAGTCATCAATGTTTGGACCGCACGCGATCTTGTATATCTTGTTGTCGCCGTAGTTGCGCACGAAGGTCTGGTACTGACGGTACTGGTCAGCGTAGTACTGCGGACGCATATTACCGCCGCAGCCCCAGTTCTCGTTGCCCACTCCGAAGTACTTGACCTTCCAGGGTTCGGCGCGTCCATTGGCCTTCCGGAGCTCGGCCATCGGAGACTCTCCGTCGAACGTCAGGTACTCGACCCATTCGGACATCTCCTGGACTGTCCCACTTCCGACGTTCCCCGAGATGTAGGGCTCGCAACCCAGCAGTTCACACAGCAGCATAAACTCGTGGGTACCAAAGTGGTTGTTCTCGACCATGCCGCCCCAGTGGGTGTTCACCATGCGTTTGCGCTGCCCACGGGGTCCGATGCCGTCTTTCCAGTGGTATTCGTCCGCGAAGCATCCCCCTGGCCAGCGCAACACCGGAACTCGAATTTCCTTCAGGGCCTCCACCACGTCGTTGCGAATGCCGCTGGTGTTGGGTATGGGGGAATCTTCTCCCACCCACAGGCCTTCATAGACACACCGCCCCAAATGCTCTGAAAAATGGCCGTAGACGTTGCGGTTGATTGTGCCTTTCGTCATGTCGGCGTTGATGACGACGTAATGTTTCATAAAAGCTCCTCTACTTGGCAGGGGCCTGCCCGTACGGCGGTGTTGCTCTCCCTGAAGAGACGGGAGAGCAACACCGTGGCGGCTTGGATGAAAGGCCGAAGTACCCAGTGCTTGGCGCCGGGCATTACTTCAGTACGGGCCAGTCATTGACCCAGCCAAGCCGTTCGATGCTCATCACCGGCGCGTAGTTTTGCTGGGCGTCGTACGAGTGATAGATCAAGTAGTCGCTTTCACCTTCGTGAAAGACGTCTTGACCTCCAGCGGCGTGCAGGTTGCCACGGCCGGTGAGCAGCACCGTGCCGCCCCCCTCATCCAAGCGCTCGCCGTTTGCATCAAGGTAGGGCCCAGACGGCGTTTTGGAGCGGCCCACCGCGATCTTATAGGTGCTGTTGGCCCCTTGGCAGCAGCTGTCCCACGACATGAACAGGTAGTAATAGTTACCGCGCTTCAAAATTGCTGGAGCCTCGATGGGGTTGTACATCACGCCGGGTCGGCTGCCCAAGGTGGTCACCAGCCCGGTAGGTATCCGCATGTTCCTCAGTTTCTGCAATTTCAATCCGGACCAGAACGATCCCCAGGTGATCCACCACTGACCTCCGTCCTGAAACACCATGGGATCAATGGCATTGTGGTCATCACCAGGCTCTGATTTTAGGATCGGCCCCTGATCGTGCCAACTCGCGGGGTCACCGGGATTGGTGCTGACAGCCAGTCCGATCGCCGAGTGGTTCTTCCCAAATTCGGAAACGGCGTAATACAGGTGGTAGGTGTCTCCGTTCTTGACGACCTGTGGGGCCCACAAGTGTGGGGTTTTGTAGTTGTCATTGGCCCATTGGGGAACGGCCACAGCACCGATGGGTTCCCACGGCCCAGTAATTCCACCCGTTGAGCGGTGCATCAAGATGCCCCCAGGGTCGTCCTCGGTTTGGATCAGTCCTGTAGAAAACACGTAGTAGATGTTGCCTGCCTTGAAGAGCGTTGGGTCATGTGCGCTGAGGTCGCCCGTCAGGGCAAGGCGGTGAGGTGCGGCGGTCTTGCGGACCCGCACGGTGGTCATACCACCTTCCCGACCACCCGCGTCAGCCACACTGGCTCCAATCGGCATAAGCGACAACAGGAGGGCAACAGTCTTGGAGATCTTCACGGCACTCCCTTTCATGTCGAGCAGAAAATGGACGTCGAGACTCCTGGTCGTCCATCAGAAAAGTGACTTGGCGGACGCCGCCGAGCTCGCCTCCTGGTATTTGGGCCGGCGCGCCAGGGTTGGTCCTTTAAGTCCGCCGGAATCCGCTGGATGCCAGACCGCTTGATCAAGAGGAAAAGAGGCAATGTACGGAAAGGCCGACCAATACACCTGCGTTGGCGCAATCCACCCACCTGAACCGCACGTCAGGCTGGATCAAACCGCGGCAGCGGTTGTGTGGCGAGCGGAATTCATAGGGGTAGGGGCCTCAGTCGGTCCCCGTACACGAGGAGCCAAGGTGCAGCGCCAAACAGCTGTCCCAAACCAGGGTCCTGAAGCTGCCGGCGTCCTCAACGCACGCCGTTACTCCCACCCGCTTGAGAATGGATGCGGAAAGCGGCTTTGCGGGACGGCTTAGGCGAGTAAAACCCTACGAACATCAACTCCGTATTGCGGAGCCATGGGTTGCTCCGATCCTCCTCTAAGGTGAGTGGCAGCGGCGTATCCGGGCCCTGTTGGAATTGCCTGCTCCACCAGGAGCCCTCGCCCAGGGACCGTTATTTACTCCTGCGTCAGTTATGTTAACGGTCCCAGAGTAAGCGAGCGCGGAATGCCTGTCAAGGCTTGTCGCCTCACCCTTATGTGGCCCAGCAGTGACGCGCGTTACCTGACTGGATAGCAATAATAATGGAGTTCGGTACGCCTGAACCCTTCGGCCAAGTACAGGACAGACCGCTCTAAAGGGGGGTCCTCTTGACTGTGAACGGTCACACCGTATGCTGTTGAAGTCCGTCTGCCAACCTGCCTGCTCCCCCGACTGCGGGGGAAGGTGCGCCGTACAAGCCTGTACTCCCACTGCATGTGGAAAGGATCCTCCCGATGACTCAGACCAGCGCCACCGTCTATCTCAACACCCAACGCGTCATCTCTGAGATTTCGCCACTGATTTTCGGCGGATTTGCGGAGCATATGGGACGATGCATCTACGAGGGCATCTATGATCCCCACTCCCCACTCTCCGATGAGCGTGGCCTGCGCCGCGACGTCATTTCTGCATTAAAGGAAACCAACTACCGCATCATGCGCTACCCAGGGGGCAACTTCGTCTCCGGCTACCGCTGGACAGATGGCATTGGACCCAAAGAGGACCGGCCGCGGCGCCGAGCCCTTGCCTGGCGTTCAATCGAATCCAATCAGTTTGGGCCGCATGAGTTCATGGAGTTCGCTGAGGAAATTAAGACTGAGCCCATGTGGGCTGTTAACCTGGGTACTGGCAGCATTCAGGACGCAGCTGATTTGGTTGAATACATGAATCTGCCGGCCGGCACGCTGTACAGTGACATGCGCGTAAAGAATGGACGCAAAGATCCCTACAGCATCAAATACTGGTGCCTGGGGAACGAGATGGATGGGCCTTGGCAAATTGGGCAGATGGACGCGGTCAGTTACTCGGACAAGGCCGTACAGGCCGCCAAGTTGATGCGGTGGATGGATCCCAATATCAAGACCATCGCCTGCGGATCCTCTGCGACCGCGATGCCTGGGTATCCCGAGTGGGACTTAACGGTGCTGGAACGCACATACGATCAAATTGATTATTTCTCAATGCATCACTACGCAGCCAACCCCTACCCGACCATCTCCAACACGGAGGGCCTGCCAATTGACACGGACTCCTACCTCGCCAGCAGTCTGCATTTCGAGGAGCATGCGGATACACTCGCTGCCGCCATCCGCGTGGCAAAGGCCAAAAATCGTTCGAAGAAGAACGTACATCTCTGCTGGGATGAATGGAACGTCTGGTATCGCGCCAAGGGAGGGGACGGAGGCTGGAGCGAAGCGCCGCACATCTTGGAAGAGCAGTACAACTTGGAGGATGCGCTGGTCGTCGCAACCTGGCTCAACACCTTTTTGAAAAAAGCTGATGTGGTGAAAATTGCCTGTATTGCTCAGATCGTGAACGTAATTGCGCCGATCATGACTCGGCGGGATGGAATGTTCAAGCAAACGATCTTTTACCCACTCACCCTATTCAGCAACCATGCCAGTGGCTTTGCCTTAGACGCTCTCGTCCGGGCTCCTCTACGCGACACGGCCCGATATGGCGGGGTTCCACAATTGGACGTTTCTGCCAGCTTCAACCCGGAGACTGGGGAAGGAGCAGTGTTCCTCGTCAACCGCTCGCAGACAGAGCCGTTGCAGGTGGATGTGTGCTGGGAGGGCACAGCTCCCAACAGCGTCGCGCGCGCCTGGCAGATGGGCGGTGAAGATCCATTTGCCTCAAACTCTTTCGAGCAGCCCGAGAACGTGGTCGCCCGAGAAATCAGCGTCCCTCGACTTGACGGCAAGCGTCTGACTCTGGAATTACCACCCCTGTCTTTTACCACTTTTTTGACCAGCCACTCGCCATCTTGAGAGTTCTCGGTGAAGCTGGGAACTGACCTCCTCACCTCCGGAACACGCCAAGGGGTTTAAGCAGATCGCCTGGAATTGCTCCGGCGGGAGCGGTCCCTGCGTTTGCAGGTCTCCTCGTTGAACTCGCCGCTCACCCCATGTCCCCAAGCAAGTACGCCGCGGATCAACCCGGCACTCTCGAAGCTCCTGCCGCATGCAGACGGGGCCGACGCTTTCCCCTGAGGAACGTGGCTGGGACAGTCTGGAGTCACTTCAAAGCGAACTGGGCAGGTGTGGCGGTACCCTTGCCCCGCCCCTCGCCAGATCTGAAAAGCCCAGGACGGGCGAAATTCTCCACGACACGGGTACAGGACAGTCAGGTGGACACCGCGTTCAGTGTGGACCAAATCGTGCCGGTCTTTTCCAGACTGGTCAGGTCCACCGGCAGTCCGGTCCGGAACGCTGATGGAGCTGCTGTCGCCACATGCCTTGCGAGGGCTGTCGGGCGTGTTGCCCGAATACCCTGCAGAGTTGCCGGGTGTTCCAGGAGGCCTGGTTGGGTGAGCGGCTGAGCGCTGAGGGGGATTGGACAGTCGCCAGAATGGGTGACGGTCTGCCAAGACCACCGAGCAACAGACCGAGGAATTCCCGGTGCCGCTTGCGGGAAAAGCAGGGCAAGCTGGCAGAACAAAGTTGTCTGGAACGCTGTTCTTTTCGGTCGACCCTGCACTACGGGACCAAAAGCACGTTCCAGACAACTATCGCAAATGTCACTCAAGTGACGTCCACTGGATTTTAGCAGTCTGGTGCAGGCCACCGGCGCGTATCGGACGGCGCTTTAACGGGACAGGCCTGCTTCTGGCTTAAGGGAAAATGGAGGGGACACGTCGGTACTGCCACGTTCTTACGGTTCCCCTGAGGAGCGCTTGAATGACTGTGGACCTCCGTTTGATTTACGTTTGCCAACGACGCACCGCTCAGAACTTCGCGGCCTACTTGACCGCCTTCTTGCGCATCAGTGGCTGAGCGTGAGCGTCTCTGCTGCTTGTTGAATCTGCAGTTCTCCCAGGTGGACGGTGCCGGGAAACTGAATAAGCTCCACACCGTACGGTGCAAGCGTAAGGGTCTGCGGCAGAGCTGCGCCCTTACCCAACCGGACGCCGCCTTCTGGAAGATTGAGGCGAAGAGACTCAGTTGGGTGGACGTTGAGCAGGTGCAGCACTTGCGTATCACCCAGTTGAGAAAGCGTGATGTCAAGCTGGGCAGGAATGCGGCAAGTTGGCACAGAAGCACCATTCAGCGCCAGCTCCAACAGATGGATCATCGCCGCCAGAGGAAAGTCGCCCCCGACGTAGTAGGCGTGCCCAGCACCGAAAGAATGGCGCGTGACGGCCGGACCACCAGCTATGAAGTCATCCTCGAATGTGGCGAGCGTCTCTGCCTCTTGAGGGTGAATCACTTCGGCCCATTCGCGAACATCATAGGTCTCCCCACTGCCGTTGAAACGAAGGTGATTGCGCTCGTCCGGCTGCATGACCATCCACTCTTCGACCCACAGTCCAAGAACGTCGTTGAGCAAGGCAGGATACCCGCCAAGGTGGATATGTTCGTGCTCATCGACAATCCCGCTAAAGTACCCCGTGACGAGGGCGCCTCCCTCGGAGACGTAGCGCCGAATGTTGTCGGCGGACGCCTGAGGCAGAAGATAACTGTTGGGCACCGTGACAACGTCGTAATCGCTGAGGTTGCCCTCCGGGTGAACGAAGTCGACGTTCTGTCCGAGTTGCCTCAAGGCCGCATACCACTTCTGCACAATGGGCATAAGCTTGAGTGTGGAGGGCTTACTGTCGATTTCCAGCGCCCACCAATTGTTCCAGTCGAACATGATGGCCACACGCGCAGGCACCTGCGCCCGAGTCAGTTCCGTCAAGGATTTCAGCTCTTGCCCCAACGCCTTTACCTCCCGCCAAGTGCGTGAACGTTCTGGGCCCACGTGCTGCACCATGCCGCTGTGGAACTTCTCAGCACCCGCGCGTGACGCGCGCCATTGAAAAAACATCAGCCCGTTCGCCCCGTGCGCAAGAGCCTGATGGTTGAGCAGACGCATCAAACCTGGCCGCTTCAACGCGTTGCGCTGACGCCAGTTCACCGCGCTGGTGGCCTGCTCCATTAAAATCCAGCGCTGACCGCCCCGCAAGGAGCGCATGATGTCGTACGTCATACCTGCCTCGAGATGAGGCGTGGGCCCACTGGGATCCGGGTAGGCGTCCAACGACACGACGTCTTCCTCCTGCGCCCACTTGAAGTAGTCCAGGCCGGGCAAAAACCCGAGGAAGTTGGTCGTCACCGGGATATGGGGCGTGACTCCACGCAGGACGGCCACTTCCATGCGGTACAGCGAGAGGATGTTGTCACTGGAAAAACGCCGCCAGTCCAGTTGCTGCGTGGGGTTGGCGTAGGTGGGGGCGCGGCGCGGCGGCTGAATTTCCGCCCACTCGCCGTAACGCTGACTCCAAAAAGCTGTTCCCCAAGCCGCGTTTAAGGCGTCGAGGGTGCCGTATTTCCGCTGCAGCCACCCGCGGAATTCACCGGCACAGAGCGCGCAGAAGCACTGGTCAATGTGACAGCCATATTCATTATTGACGTGCCACAACTTCAGCGCTGGGTGATTTTGGTAGCGCTGCGCGATGTGCTTTACCAGTTGCTGGGCATGGGTCCGAAACCCCTGGTGGCTGGGGCAGTACAGCTGACGTCCGCCAACTTCCAGACGAATCCCATCCGCAGTGACTGGTCTGGAATCCGGATACCGCAGGGACAACCACGGTGGGGGAGAGGCGGTGGCCGTAGCGAGGTTCACGTTGACGCCGTGTGCGTGCAGCAGGTCAATGACCTCGTCCAGCCAAGCGAAGTCGTAGGCTCCAGGGTGGGGCTCCAGATGGGCCCAGGAAAAGATGGCCAGTGAGACGAGGTTGACTCCAGCTTCCTGCATAAGAAGGGCGTCTTCCCGCCAGGTTTCTCGAGGCCACTGCTCGGGGTTGTAGTCTGCGCCGTAAATGAGGCCGCCAAAGGAGTTGATATCAAACATAAGTTACCCTTCTGGAAGGACGGAGAGCTTGACTGCGGCCACAGCGGGAGAGCGGACGTGACTGCAGGGGGACGGGAGGTGCCAGCGGAGCGCGCCTTTAGTCCTTGACTGCGCCGCCCGCGATACCTGCGACGAAGTGACGTTGCAATGCGAGGAACAGGGCCAGGAAGGGGAGGGTGGCGATGGTGGTGCCGACCATCAATGCTCCCCACGACACGCGCGTCAGGCCTACCAGGGTGCCCAACGCAACCGGCATGGTGTAGCTGTCCTTTTGCGTCAGGACGATCAGGGGCCACAGGTAATCGTTCCAGCTTGCGAGGAACAGCAAAATGGCGAGCGCCGCCAGGGCGGGGCGAACGACCGGCAGAGCGATTTGCCAGAAGGTACGCCACTCATTCGCGCCGTCTATACGCGCGGCGTGCAGCAGGTCGTCGGGCACGGTGAGAAAAGCCTGACGCATGTAGAAGATGCCGATGGTGTTGGCCAGAGTCGGGAGAAGCACCGCCCAGTAGGTGTTGCTCAGGTGCAGGTCACGCGCCACCAGGATGAACTGCGGAATGATCGTGACGAAACTGGGAATGGTCAGTGTCGCCAGGATTAGGCCGAACAGCACGTTCCGCCCTGGAAAGGTATATTTCGAGAAGGCGTATCCGGCCATACTGGTGAGCAGCATGCTTAGCAGCGTGTATAGGGTAGAAATCACGAGGCTGTTGCCCAATGCCCGAATAAAATTGGTGTCAGCCTGAAGCTGCTTGAAATTCTCTATAAAGGCGTTGCCGAACGCGAGAGGCGGCGCTGGGCTGAAAATGGCGCTGTCGGGATGGGTACTGAAGACCGCCATCAAATACAGGGGCGCGAGGAACAACAGCGCGAGGGGGATCAGGAGGGCGTGCAGCAAGACGGTGGACAGGCGGCGGCGAGCGTGTAGCCGGCGATTTGTATCATTGGGCTCGGATTGACTGAGTAGCGCTGACTGTGAGGTCACGGGTCCCTCCCAAACAGGCGCAGCTGGATCATGCTGACGGTGGCGGCGATGGCCGCGACGGTGTAAGCGACGGCACTGGCGTAACCGAAGTTGAACGAGCGGAAGCCCTGCTGGTAGAGGTAGGTTCCCAGCGTCATGGTCGCGTTTCCAGGCCCACTGTTGGTGATAAGCGCGGGTTCGGTGAACAGCTGTAAGGTCCCAATGACGCTCAGGACCAGGCAGAAGAGCAGGCTGGGGCGGAGCAGCGGCAGCGTGATCTTCCAGAACTGGTGCCAAGGGGTGGCCCCGTCAATGGAGGCGGCCTCGTACAACTCTTCGCGAATCCCCTGCAGACCTGCCAACAGGATGATGGCGTTGTACCCCGTCCAGCGCCACGTCAGCGCCAGAATGATCACGGTCATCGCCGGTCCGGACTGATTGAGCCAGTCCACTGCAGGCAAACCGACAGTCGCCAGCATCCGGTTCACCGCGCCGTAGTCCGTATTGAAAAGTAGGCGGAAGACGGCAGAATACGCGACGGTGCCGACGACCAACGGGGCAAAGAATGCGAACCGAAACAGGCCCCTTGCCCGCAGGAGGCGGCTGTTCAGCGCAACAGCGAGGGTGGTGGCGAGCATCAGCATGCTGGGCACCTGGATCACCAGGATCACCATTGTGTTTTTTAGGGCTGTTCGAAAGAATTCGTCCCCCAGCAGCCGTGACCAGTTGGCGAGACTGAAGGGAGCGGCCGCACCCAAGCGCGAGTCTTTGAAGCTCATCAAGAAGGAGCTGATGATCGGCCATGCCCAGAAGGCGAGGAAGATCAACAAATAAGGCAAAATGAACAAGTACGGTGCGGTGGGCCGGCGGCGTTTGGGACGAGACGGTCCCGGTGGTGCAGGAACGGTGGTCACGGGCGAACCTCGTTATTCACGAATAGAAGAGGAAAGGGCGGCGAGCGTGAGCCCCCGCCCTGAACCCTTGACGTTGCGCCTTACTTAGCGACCGGGAGGCCAGTGGCGCTGCTGATTTTCTTTGCCGCGTCGTTCAAGGCTTCGCCAGCGGTCTTATATTTCCCTTTGAGGTAGTCGGCCTGCACCACAATCATGATCTGCCGGGCGTCTTGGAAGTACTGGGTACCACGCGCTTGGGGAACGTCGCCGAGTGTCCCCAAGATGGTCTGCCAGACCTTCTGATTCCCCCAGAAGGACTGCCCCTGCGCGACGTAGGGGTCCTTGGTGGCAGCGAGCAGGCTGGGCACCAGACCCTCGGACTTCAGCATGGTCACCTGGCCAGCAGTGCTGCCCAGCGCATGCTGCAAGAAGGCAAAGGCCGCTTCCTTGTTCTTACTGTTGCTTGGGATGGCGAGCGCGCTGCCGCCTAGATTGGCAGCGCGGACGCCTCCAGCTTTGCTCGCGGGCATCAGGTAGATTCCCCATTTGCCTTTCTGGTCAGCCGCATTCGAACGGATGGTTCCCTCGTACCAGGCCCCATACATGGCGCTGGCCGTCTTGCCAGCCTTGATGTTGGTGATCTGACCTCCCCAGTCACCAGTCGCAAGCACCTTGGCGTCGTTGAGTTTCTTGATGGTATTGAGGGCAGTAACGCACCCAGCCTGGTTGATCGTGACCTGCGTGGCAGCGTTATCAAAGTAGAAGCAGCCGTTCTGATTGGCCAGCATACGGAACCATTCGTCGTCCTGACCATTGGCAATAGTTGCCATTCTCACCTTGTTGCCGAACTTGGTATTGAGTTTCTTCCCAGCTGCAATAAAATCGTCCCAAGTCTGAATATTCGTCGGATTAATCCCAGCTTGTTGATAGAGATCACGACGGTAAAATAGAACCACGGGGCCGGAGTCCCATGGCATCGCATAGCGCTTCCCATTCGCAGTAAGCTCGGTCCATTTGAATGCGGGGAAGTTTTTGGCGACCTTATCGGCACCGAGCGTGTTCAAGTCAGTAAAGCAGTCGGGAAAACGCGCCCAGAACACCTCGGCTTCGTTGTTCTCAATGGAGTACACGTCGGGAAGGTCGGTCCCACCGGCCGCGCACCCGGCCAAACCACGGTCATAGACGTTTTGGTTGCCCAGGTCCACGACATTCACCTTCACGTTCGGATACTTTTTGTTGAAGCTGGGGACAGTGCTTTGAAGGGCTTTGGCAGCCACATCCCACGACCAGATGGTGACGGTGCCGGAGAGATTACTGGCCTGGGCGGCAGCGGAAGTGGCGAGGAACAGGGTGGACAGCAGGACCAGTTTCTTCATATGACCTCCAGGGCTAAAAGGGGTAGACACACGGCAAAGGAGAGCAACCGGTTACCAATGGAGCAAGAACACAAGAACCGTTGTGCTGGCAACCGGTTACTGAGGAGTTCAATTTATCCCTAATGACACTCAAACCTTAGCAACCGGTTTCTCAAAAAGCAATCCCCTTTCTCGACTGCACACTGGGAAAGCGAGAGTGGTAAAAATACCCCACCCAGAATGCGCACCCAAAGGGCTGGTCCCTCCGGACAGCCGGGGCTGAGACGCTCCTTGCGCATCTGGTCTCAGCGGGACTTGGAGGGAGAAAAGGAACAGCCTCTTGCGATGGTTTCTTGCTCACCGTTGGACAGGAGCGTTTAAATGCTCGACGCAGCCCTTACAATTTTATGGCGAACCCCGCCCGTAGTCCCAGCGCCGCTTTCTCTTTGGGCAGATATACCCTCGAGTAAAATTTTCATTGATTATTGTGCCGAGTCAAGCTGTTGCCTGCTTAAATAAGAAGGTACGGAAAATAATAATGAAAAGTAATCCTGATTTCTGTTATAAATTCCTATGTTGAGTGAAAAAGATGGAACTGTGTAATGCCATCTCCATCTGGGGATGTATTATTGCCCCGCTAAACAAGGTGGACATGACCTTTTTGAAATAACTGGACTGTGTATGTTTTATGAACTGTTAAATTCGGAACGTGGGTATTTGACTGCTGTGCCTTGAGGGTCTATACTACAGCAACCGGTTTCCCAAGGGGGATTATTTATCCGTAAGAAAGCTCCAACCATCTACGACATTGCCCAGCGCGCGCAGGTTTCGGTCGCCACGGTTTCTCGGGTACTTAACGGGAAAAACACCGTTAACAGCGCCCTACGCAGCCGTGTGGAGGCCGCAATGAACGAATTGCGGTTCCGTCCCAATCGAGTCGCACAAACTCTCTACCATCATCGGTCCAACTCAATCGGTTGCATCTTGCCGGACATTGTCAACCCTTTTTTTGCTCAACTTTTCCTACAATTGGAAGTGGGTGCTTTTGAGCGGGGTTACACCATGATCATGGGGAACACCGTCAGTACGCGGGAGCTCGAGCGCACTTATCTGAGGGCGATGGTCGAGCGGCAGGTTGATGGTCTCATCTACCTTGGGGGGTTAACCAACGCCATTCATCCCTCCGAGGAAGACTTGCAAATGCTACAGGACTTGACCGAGCGGCTTCCCATTGTAACTGTTAATGGGGACCTTCCTGGTGTCAACATTGTCTCAAGCGTCAAATCAGAAGAGGCCGCCGGTATGCGCGCCATGCTCGAACATTTGAACCACCAGGGTCACACGGACGTCGCCTTTCTTGGTGGCCTGCAAGACGTCACGAACAGCATCGAAAAGCTAGAAGTTTACAAAGAGTTTCACCCAGACCATCCCACTGAATGGGTGCAGCTGACCGGACTCGATATCGGTGCAGGTGCTGAAGCCTTAAGACGTGTCTTTCAAGCAGCGCAAGTACCTACGGCTGTCGTTTGTATCAACGACCTTGTCGCAGCAGGGGCGCTGATGACAGCGCGAGAACAAGGTATCAACGTCCCTCAGGACCTCTCTATCGCTGGGTTCGATGACATCTTCCTTGCGCAGATTGTCGCTCCGCCCCTCAGCACGGTCAACCACAATTACAAGGAATTGGCCCGCATTGCGCTTGATGCACTTTTAAGTAGCATCAACGGACAACCTACCGAGCGCTCCATCCGCGTGCCCACCCTCTTGGTCAACCGGGAATCGATCGCTATGCGAAAGCCTTGATAGATTGAGTGCTGCGGTGTCACCGGTCCGGAAATGAGTTCGTTACGCTTGTGGATGTGACGGCACCCGACCAGACCGCGGGTGAGCCATTCGACTGTTACCAACTTGCGTTCAGATCAGCATCTGTACTGTGGGAAAATCACGAGGGAGCAGGGGGGAGGGGGCCAGCATCGGTGGTGCTGGTCCCCTCCCCCTGCTCTGCCACCTTGGATCCGGCACTTTCCCACCTGGTTGGCACCCTTCCTAACGCATTGAAGAGGTCAAGCCTTCCTGTAAAAGGTTTAAAGCAGCGTTGTTAGGGCAGTGGAAGGGTGATGACCCCCTCAAATTCTTGCAGCAACTGCAGTACTTCTCCGGATGACGAGTTCGGGTTTCAACACTTGTGGATTGGCGTGAGAGTTTGGAGACTCTACGGCCCTAAGGAGAGCAGCAAGGCTGAGGGCTCCAAGCGTTGCAAAGTCCTGCCGGACAGTTGTCAGTGGTGGATGAAAAAACCGGCTTTCTGGAATATCATCGTAGCCTACGATCGATACGTCATCGGGAACAGATATTTCACGTTCATGAAGGGCCCACAAGGCTCCCAAAGCCATCTGGTCGTTGCCCACAAGAAGGCCAGTGAAAGGGATACGGGCAGCAAGAAGCTCCTGTGTCAGGCCAAATCCACTGACTGCGCTCCAGTCGCCTTCCAATATGCTGACAGGGGCAAGTCCAGCTCCATTGAGAGCCTCCGTCCATCCATCAAGACGTAAACGGGCGTCATACCAACGTTGAGGACCAGACAGCAGTGCAATCCGTTCGTGTCCCAGCGATATGAGATGTTGAGCAGCCACGCAGGCCCCGGTCTTCTGGTCAATGGTTGCGCCTGAATTGCTATTCAATTCTGGAGCGTCCACCAAGACAAACGGTACGTCATCACAGAGCTTGCGGATCCGTTGCGTGTTTGCACCCTCGAGAGGTGCAATGAGGATAATCCCTTCTACATTCTGTCGGCGCAAGTCCAGAAGGGCACGCTCTATTTCAGCTTCTCTTAGCGCAGGGATACTTGCCAATGAAACACTGTACCCACGACTCCGCGCGGCCTGCTCGATGTTGACCATCATCTGTGCAGGGCCGTAGTAGGGGAGGCCAAAGCCGACAATTCCAAGGGTGTGGGAGCGTTGCGTGACCAGACTTCGCGCCGCCGAGTTCGGCTGATAGTGGAGTGCCTCGACGGCTGCGAGGACCTTTTTTCGGGTGCCTGGCGCCACGCTGGGGTGCTCGTTCATCACTCTGGAGACCGTTTGATGAGAGACGCCCGCATGCCGGGCAACATCGTGAATCGTAACGCGTGAAGATATGGCGATGCCGGACATGTTCTCTCCTGTGATCGTTCATACGATAGATGAATCGAAAGGTGGTTTCAAGTTTGAGGATGGCGACCCGGAGGCCCTTGAACGCTTGAATAATCTCTGGTCTTGATGGAGAAGCTTGCTCTTCTAGAAGTCCGTCACAGCCGAGGTTTTTTGTGCTGAGTCGCCCGATCTTCACCTGGAATTACCTCCCCCCCCATCGGTGCTTGTATCCCCCTGCCAGGGATATTGACATTGAGGGCGAGGCGCAATTAAGATGTTATCGTTCACAAGGAACAAAAATATATGCCCTGAAGGCAAGGTGTACCGTCAACCTCGCGTCCTTTTTGTCATTAGAAGCGGGTGGTTTCTCGTACGCATTTAAGAGGTGCGCTGTGAGAGGCAACCATGACCTTCTTCCGCATTCCTGGAGGGGAAAATGAAGATTCAAAGTGTTGTACTGTCCGCCGTCGCCGCTACGCTGACCCTCGCCCTCGCTCAGGGAGGTGCCCTGCCCAAGCTGGCGGTCAAGCCCAAGTATCGGGTGTGCTTCAACCAGTCGGAGATGGACAACCCCTGGCGCCTGGCGCAGACCAAGAGCATGCAGGACGAGGCCAAACGCCTTGGCTGGACGCTGATTTTCACCAACGCCAACGGTTCGGCGGCCAAGCAGGCAGCGGACGTGCGTTCGTGCATCGCTCAGCGCGTGGACGCCATCTTCCTGACCCCCCGCGAGGAAAAGCCGCTCACGCCCGTGGTGCTGGAAGCCAAGCGCGCCGGGATTCCACTGTTCGTGATTGACCGCAAGGTGGACGAGAAGGTGGCCAAGCCTGGTCAGGATTTCGTGACCTTTATCGGTTCGGACTTCTATCAGGAAGGCCAACGCGCCGCGGAATGGCTCGTGAAGGAAACGGGCGGCAAGGCGAAGATCATCGAACTGCAGGGATCTACGGGATCCTCACCAGCGATTGACCGCCAGAAGGGCTTTGCCGACTACATCAAGAAGTACCCTGGTATTCAGATTGTGGCGTCGCAGACTGGCAACTTTACCCGCGATGAAGGGCGCAAGGTGATGGAGGCGCTTATCCAGGCACACCCTGAAGCGACTGCCGTGTACGCCCACAATGACGAAATGGCGCTCGGCGCGATCACAGCGCTGGAAACGGCGGGACGTAAGCCCGGCAAGGACATCACGATCGTCAGCATCGACGGCCAGAAGTCCGCGCTCGACGCCATCATCGCGGGCAAACTTGGCGCGACGGTGGAGTGTAACCCCCGCTTCGGCGTCAAAGCCTTCCAGACCTTGAAGGATTACGCGGCGGGTAAGAAGGTTGCGGCCCGCCTGGTGAACGAAGACCGGTTCTTCGACAAGACCAACGCCAAGCAGATGCTGGCCTCCGCTTTCTAACCCTGCTGGAGCTTACACGCCGGCGAGCACTGCCTGATGGCTTGCTTCGCCCGGACCGCCCCGACACTCACGGATCACGGCATACATTTGCGTTGAAGACTGAAGTGCTGAGGGTAACCGGCGCCTCAACGAGAACGTCACTCCAGCGCGCCATCAACTTAAACCTGTGCCTGTATCAAGAGAGCCAACGTAGGGGTCAGGTGTGCCCAAGCACCTGACCCCGAGTCGTACCTCATCGGTGTGGCCTGGGCCGGCGCAAGTTCTGCTCCCTGGGGTAGGGAGCGGCGTGATCAGAATTGCTGCAGCCTGACAGTGACCAAGGCAGAGTGACACCGTTATCAGTAAAGAGGAACCATGACAGAAGACGCTCTCCTCCATATGTCCGGTATCAACAAGGCCTTCGGAGGTGTGCCTGCCCTAAGAGGAGCGCACCTGAAGGTGATGCGAGGTGCCGTTCACGCCCTGATCGGGCAGAATGGAGCAGGGAAATCCACGCTGCTTAAGGTACTGACTGGCGCTTACAGCAGAGACTCCGGCGAAATCCTCTTCGACGGCCAGAGCGTAGATTTCACTTCTCCCAAACAATCGCAACTCGCCGGCATCGCCACGATCTACCAGGAAGTCAATCTGGTGCGCCTCCAGACCGTCGCGGAAAACGTGCTGCTTGGCCACGAGCCGCGCCGTTACGGGATGATTGACTGGAAGGCCATGAACGCACAGGCGCGCGATCACCTGAACAAAATTGGGGTGAACATTGACGTCACTCGGCCCCTGGCCAGTTACAGCATTGCTGTGCAGCAAATGGTGGCGATTGCCCGCGCGCTGGCCCTGAACGCCAAACTCGTCGTCATGGACGAACCCACCTCATCCCTTGATGAGCGGGAGGTCGAGACCCTCTTCCAGGTCATCAACCAGTTGAGCCACAGCGGTGTATCCGTCATTTTCGTCTCTCACCGTCTCGACGAACTGTACGCCGCGTGCAGCGACATCACGGTGCTGCGCGACGGACAGACGGTATACGAGGGAGCCCTGAAGCTGACCAAGCTGCAGCTGATTTCGACCATGATTGGCCGGAACGTGCAGGAGGTGGCCACCCAGGGCCAGACGGGTTTCGTCCGTCACCAGCACGAGGATGAGGTGCTGCTCGACACCCGTCAGATGCGCCGCGCTCCTCAAGTACAGGACATCAGCCTTCAGGTGCGCCGTAAGGAAGTCGTCGGTATCGCTGGTCTCCTGGGGGCGGGGCGCACGGAAACAGTCCGCGCCCTGTTTGGAGCGGAGCCCGCACACGCGGGCGAGATCCACTTTAAGAACCGGAGCGTACGGTGGAAGACGCCCAGTGAAGCCATCGCAGACGGCATCGCCTTCTGTGGCGAGGACCGCAAGCACGACGGCATCATTCCCGACTGGTCCGTGCGCGAGAATCTTACGCTCGCCCTGCTGCCCCGACTGACCCGGGCGGGAATCGTTAACCGCGCTGAGCAGCAGCGCGTGGTGGAAAAGTTCGCCGAGCGGCTAAACGTCCGCTGTGCCAGTTACGACCAGCCCATCCGGGAACTGTCGGGGGGCAACCAGCAGAAGGTCTTGCTGGCCCGCTGGCTGTGCATGCGTCCAGACCTCTTGATTCTCGACGAGCCGACCCGCGGTATCGACGTTGGGGCCAAGGCGGAAATCCAGAATCTCATCAGCGAACTTGCGGGCGATGGTCTGAGCGTCCTGATGATTTCTTCGGATCTCGAAGAACTCATCGAAGGCTGTCACCGCGTGACGGTGCTGCGGGATGGACGGACCGTGGCCCATCTCTCGGAGAAGGAACTCAACGAAGAGAGCATCCTGAGCGCCATGGCCCATGGCAGCGCTGCCGACCCTGCTTCTGGGGAACAAGAACGGGTGTTGGTCAACGCAGGCGGCACCACTTCTGGAGGACTTCATGATGGTCGCTAATCCCAAGCTTCCTGTCCAGCGGCCCACCGTGCTGCTGACGCAGCACAGTGCCCTTTTGGCGCTCCTCGGCTTAATTCTGTTCAATATCTTGACAACGCCAAACTTCCTGACGTTAAACGCCCTCAACATCAACATGACCCAGACGGCGACCATCCTCATCGTTGCGGTCGGTATGACGTACGTCATCGCTACCGGTGGAATCGACCTCTCCGTGGGCTCCATCATGGCGATCAGCGGCGCAATTGCCCCCCTCCTATTTATTAGCAGTGGGCTTGCTCCGACCTTGGGTATTCCGCTTGCGGTCGCCCTTCCCATTCTGGCGGCTGGACTGTGCGGAGCCTTCAATGGCCTGCTGGTGACGCGCTTTCACATCCAGCCCATCATCGCCACCCTGGTTCTGTTTATCGCAGGCCGCGGTATCGCTCAGGTTATCAGTGGCGGCCAGTTGATCAATTTTCCCGATGAACGCTTCAAGTTTCTTGGAACAAGCTCGATTCTCGGCGTGAACATTCAGATCTTCCTGATGCTCATCATCGTAATTGTCGCCGTATGGGTTATTCGCTCAACACTGTTTGGCCGGTATGTGGTCGCTGTGGGTGGAAATCCGGAAGCCGCCCGTTTGTCCGGCGTACCCGTGGTGCGGACCAAAGTCATCGTTTACACCATCAGTGGCATGCTCGCGGGATTGGCCGGCCTGATTTCCATTGCCGTCAACAATTCATCCGATGCGAACCTGGTGGGGCAGAACATGGAGCTCGACGCCATTGCGGCCGTAGCCGTGGGCGGTACGGCCCTGAGTGGCGGCAAGGTGTCACTGTTTGGGACCATGGTCGGCGCACTCTTTATTCAATTGCTGCGCTACACCCTGCTGGTCAAAGGCGTCCCCGACTCCGTAGCCCTGATGATCAAAGCCGCCATCATCGTCATCGCGGTCGCTCTGCAATACCGCCGGAGGAAGTGAGTATGGCCGTCGCTCAACGTTCCCGAACGTCATCCTGGTCCGCTGTCCTGAAGCCCTTGTTGGGCCAGGGAGCGCTGATAGCCCTTCTCCTGCTCGTCGCCTTCGCGGCATTTCGCTACGAGGGGTTCCTGAGCGCCTACAACGTCAGCAGCTTTTTTCGGTACAACTCCATGTTTATGTTGATCGCCATTGGCATGACGTTCGTGATCGTTACCGGTGGAATTGACCTTTCTGTGGGCAGCGTCGCCGCCATGTCAAGCGTCATTGCTGCTCTGGCCAGCCCATATGGCCTTCTCGCGGGTCTCCTCGCCGGAGCGTTGGCTGGCGCGCTGGTCGGGCTGATCAACGGTCTGGTCATCACCCGGCTGCGTGTGGAACCGTTCGTGGCGACCCTTGGTGCTTTCCTTGGCGCACGCGGCATTGCCCAACTGGCCTCCAGGCAAAATGCAGTTTCGGTGGATCAGAACGGCACGTTTACGAAGCTGGGACAGGGGGACTTCCTGGGCCTTCCCATTCCCGTCGTCCTTACCCTCGTGATGTTGGCCACCGGCATGGTGCTCCTCCGGTACACCCGCTTCGGGCGCTACGCGCTGAGTATCGGCGACAATGAGGACGCTGCACGCTTGATGGGTTTCAACGTAGACAGCGTAAAGCTTGGAGTCTATGTCTTCTCGGGCCTCCTGGCTGGACTGGCTGGGGTCATCCTCGCATCGCAGTTCGGAGCGGGTCAGCCTGTCGAGGGTGTCGGCTGGGAATTGACTGCGATCGCAGGGGTGGTTGTCGGCGGAACCCTCCTTACCGGTGGTCGAGGTTCACTCGGCAACAGCATGGTAGGTGTTATCCTGTTGGGACTTATTTTCAACGTGCTTAACTTTGAAAACGGTAAGGGCATTATTTCTATCGATGTGTTCTGGCAAAATGTAATTCGAGGCGTGTTTCTACTGGTTGTGGTCGTTATGCAATCTAGTCGCCTCGCGCGCGACAATCACTGAATGGATGACGTAGAAGGGGTAAAAAAAATCTTGCCTCTAAGATTATTGTCTTCAAGGTCATCTCATGTAGGTGATAGATGACCGAATCCTCCAACCTCTCCCTGACTCCTTTTCCTCCATCATGTTAGCGTTAACTTTGGTCACAATAAGGCTGAAAACGATTGGTGTTGCCGAGTGGTGAATGTTCAATTCCATCCCCTGAAATAGCAGTGAGACACATCCAACCCCGCGAAGCCTCAAGAAAGAAGGAAATGTCAATGAACGAGACTTACACCATAGGCGTTGACTACGGGACTCTCTCCGGCCGTGCTGTTCTCGTCCGCACCAATGATGGGAGCGAAATCGCCAGCGCTATTCACGTCTATCCACACGCGGTGATGTCGGACTCCCTTCCAGGTGGGAACGTCTCTCTTCCTCCCGAATGGGCGCTACAACATCCCCAGGACTACCTCGACGTCTTGAAAAACACGGTTCCGACCCTTCTGCAGACCAGTGGCATTGATCCCTCTCTGATCGTCGGCATCGCCATCGACTTCACGGCATGTACCGTGTTGCCCACGACCGCCGAGGGCACGCCGCTGTGCTTTCTTCCGCAGTTCCAGGATGAACCGCACGCGTACGTCAAGTTGTGGAAACACCACGCCGCTCAGCCACAAGCTGACCGCATCAACGCTCTGGCGGAGCGGCGTGGAGAGTCCTGGCTCCCCCGTTACGGTGGAAAAATTTCCAGTGAGTGGGCGATCGCCAAAGCGCTGCAACTCCTCGAAGAGGCGCCCGAGGTCTACCGGGCCGCAGCGCGCTTTATTGAAGCCACCGACTGGGTGGTGTGGCAACTGTGCGGACGCGAGATGCGCAATGTCTGCACTGCCGGCTATAAAGCCATCTACCAGGATGGCGTGTACCCTCCCAAGGACTTCTTCGCTGCGTTGAATCCTGACTTTGCAGACGTCATCGAGGAGAAATTCTCCCGTGACCTGTATCCCCTTGGAAGCCGTGCCGGCGACCTGACAGCAGAAGCGGCACGCTTAACGGGATTGCAACCCGGCATCGCCGTGGCAGTCGGAAATGTAGACGCTCACGTCACAGCGCCCGCGGTTGGAGCGGTCAAGAGTGGGCAACTCGTGGCCATCATGGGGACCTCCACCTGCCACGTCATGAATGGTGACACCCTCACCAACGTGCCCGGCATGTGCGGCGTGGTCGACGGCGGCATTCTGCCGGGGACTTACGGCTACGAGGCCGGGCAAAGCGGGGTGGGGGATATCTTCGCCTGGTTCGTCCAGAACGCCGTGCCTGCCGAATACCAGGTGCTCGCTGACAAGAGGGGCCTCAGCCTGCATGAACTCCTGACGGACCTCAGTAAGGATCAGGAAGTCGGCGCGCACGGCCTCCTTGCGCTCGACTGGCTGAACGGCAACCGGTCGGTCCTTGTGGACGCCGACCTGAGCGGGCTGATTGTTGGCCTGACCCTCGCCACCCGTCCCGAGGACATCTACCGCGCGCTTGTGGAGGCCACGGCATTTGGTGCCCGCGTCATCGTTGAGACCTTTGAATCCTCGGGCGTTCCCGTTCACGAATTTATCGCGGCGGGCGGACTTATCAAGAACCCGGCGCTGATGCAGATCTACGCGGACGTTCTTGGCAAACCCCTCAGCGTTGCCGACAGCGCCGAAGCCCCGGCTCTGGGAAGTGCCATGCACGCTGCTGTCGCTGCTGAACTCTATCCCGACATCCAGGCGGCCGCGCGGAACATGAGCAAGGTCCGCAAGAACGCCTTCGTCCCCGACCCGCACAGGCACCACCTCTACACGCGGCTGTACAACGAGTACCGAACGCTTCACGACCTGTTCGGCCGCGCCGAACCCACCATGAAGGTCCTCAAGCGTCTGCGCGACGAAGCGCATGCCAAGGCCGAAAAATCCGGGCGACAAGTTGAGGTCCTCGCGTGAATAAAGTTGAACTCCGCGAACAACTCACCGCCCTGCATCAGGAGTTGCCGAGAAACGGCCTGGTGACCTGGACCAGCGGCAACATCAGCGCCCGCGATGGCGACGCGATGCTCATCAAACCCAGCGGCGTGACCTTTGAAGATCTCACCCCGGAAAGTATGGTCCGCACCGACCTGCATGCCCGGCGACTGGAAGGAACGCTCAGCGCGTCCTCCGATGCCGCCACGCACGCCTACATCTACCGCCACCTTCCGCATGTGGGTGGAATCGTCCATACCCACAGCCCCTACGCTACCGCCTGGGCCGCCAATGCCCGCGAGATCCCCTGCGTCCTGACCGCGATGGCCGACGAGTTCGGAGGCCCGATTCCCTGCGGCGGCTTCGCCCTCATCGGCGGTGAGGAGATTGGTGCGGAGGTGGTGCGCGTCCTCAAGGGGCACCGCAGCCCCGCCATCATCCTCAAAAACCACGGAGTGTTCACCATCGGACCAAGCCCAAGGGCCGCACTCAAGGCCGCCGTGATGTGTGAGGACGTCGCACGCACGGTCTTCCTGGCCCATCAACTCGGGAACGTGCAGCCCCTCGCCCAGGAACACATTGACTCGCTCTATGACCGCTACACCAACGTCTACGGTCAGCGCTAAGACCACTCCTTCGGTGTGATGCCAAGACCACTGGACGAAGAGGGGAACCGGGCACGCCTCGACAAAGACGTTTCTCACCCTTCTCTCCAACGCCCCCGCCGAAACGGTCCGCCCCTACTCCCGAAAGGAAACACGCCCTTGAAACACCTTGCTCGTCCCCAACTCTGGTTTGTCTGCGGTTCTCAGCATCTTTACGGCCCTGAAACGCTCGCGCAGGTCGGCAGCAACGCCCAACAGGTCGCGCGTGGCCTGGACGGCAGCGGCTCCATTCCCCTCGACGTGGTCTTCAAAGGGGTCCTGACGACACCCCAGGAAATTCGCCAGCTGTGCCTGGAGGCAAACGGCGACCCCCAGTGTGCCGGTCTGGTCCTTTGGATGCATACCTTCTCGCCCTCCAAGATGTGGATCGGTGGCCTGAGCGCTCTGAAAAAGCCCTTCTGCCACCTGCACACCCAGTTCAACCGGGAGTTGCCGTGGAACGAGATCGACATGGATTTCATGAACCTCAACCAGGCCGCGCACGGTGACCGCGAGGCGGGCTTTTTGCATACCCGAATGCGGTTGGAGCGCAAGGTCGTGGTGGGGCACTGGAGCGATCCCGAGGTGCAGGAGCGGCTGGGCGTATGGGCGCGGGCGGTCTGGGCCTGGTCGGACCTTCAGGGCGCCCGTTTCGCCCGCTTCGGTGACAACATGCGCTACGTCGCCGTGACTGAAGGCGACAAGGTCAGTGCGGAACTGCGCTTCGGCTTCGAGGTGAATACGTACGCCGTCGGCGACCTGGTTGAGCGGGTGCAGGCCGTGGTTGCAACTGAGGTAGACGCGCTGATCGCAACGTACGCAGACGAGTATGAAGTCGCGCCGGACCTGCTCCCCGGAGGCGAACGGGCGCCGTCCCTGCGCGAGGCTGCACGGATTGAACTTGGAATGCGGGCCTTTCTGGACGAAGGGGGCTTTAAGGGCTTCACGGACACCTTCGAGGACCTGCATGGTCTCGCGCAACTTCCCGGTATCGCCACCCAGAGGCTGATGGCCGACGGCTACGGCTTCGGGGGAGAGGGCGACTGGAAAACAGCAGCCCTGGTCCGCGCCATGAAGGTGATGGCGCACGGCCTGCCCGGCGGAACCTCCTTTATGGAGGATTACACCTATCACCTCGAACCCGGGAGGCACCAGGTGCTGGGGTCACACATGCTGGAAATCTGCCCGAGCATCGCGGTGGGTAGACCCCGCGTAGAAGTTCACCCTTTGGGCATCGGGGGCAAGGAAGACCCAGCGCGCCTGGTGTTCGGCGCGCAAAAAGGCCGGGCCATCAACGCTTCGCTCGTGGACCTTGGCAGCCGCTTCCGGCTCATCGTGAACGAGGTGGAGTCGGTAGAGCACCCGGAGTTACCGAATTTGCCCGTTGCGCGGGCGGTATGGGAATGTCTGCCGGATTTCAAGACGGCCTGCGCTGCATGGATCTATGCCGGGGGCGCGCACCACACCGGGTACAGCTATTCGGTCACGACCGAGCACATGGAGGACTTTGCCGCCATTGCGGGGGTGGAGCTTGCGGTAATCGACGCTGACACGCGTCTGCGCGACTTCAAGGGCAACCTGCGCCTGAACGACTTGTATTACGTCCTTGGACAAGGGTTGCGCGTTTAAGGCGAAGGACGGCATAAGGACAATCCCGACGTTGGGGAGAACCCCGGGTGTACAAGCCTTTCAAGCGTGCCAAGGGGCACGGTATGGGGCCTTTGGCGAAGGGTCAAAGCGGGAGAGGATATGCAGGAGCATTTTTTCTCTCGCTTTGATGCTTTGTGGTTCTGCCCTGGACCTGCGCCCGGAAAGCCAAAGAGGGGGAAGGGTACGCCCATCTCCCACTGGGGACGCACCCAGGGCAGAACAAGCAGGAGAAACCATGTCAACCGCTTCAACCACAAACGCGTGAGACCTGGCGAACGTGCCGCGCGTCTTGACTGAGGAATTCAAAATCACGGTGGAGAACATCGTTCACGCCGCTCGTCACGCCTTTGAACGCTGTGTGGAAAGGGAATCACAATATGCCCAGTAAACTCGAGCAGCTCCGAAAATTCTCAGTGGTTGTCGCCGACACGGGAGATTTCACGGCCATCTCCCAGTACCGACCGAGAGACTGCACCACCAATCCGTCCCTGATCCTCAAAGCGGCTCGGCAGCCGGAATCTGCGGAGCTCGTCAATGAAGTGGTAACCGACTGCGCTCGCCGGGGAGAGCGCACGGAAGAGATGCTCGATACACTTGCAGTGCGCTTCGGAGTGGAGTTGACGAAGCTTGTCCCCGGTGATGTCTCGACGGAAGTCGACGCCATGCTGTCATTCGATGTGACAGCGATGGTGACCAAAGCGCGGGCACTCATCGAGAGGTATGAGAAGTGGGGTGTGGACCGAGAGCGGGTGCTGATTAAACTGGCGGCCACCTGGGAAGGGATTCGGGCAGCGGAAGTGTTGGAGCGGGAAGGCATTCGCTGCAATCTCACCCTGGTCTTCAGCCTGGAACAGGCCGTTGCCTGCGCTCAGGCAGGAGTCTTTCTCATCTCGCCCTTCGTCGGCCGAATCACGGATTGGTACAAGAAGGCTGAAGGACGGAATTCTTACCCAGTAGACGACGACCCCGGCGTGGGCAGCGTTCGCCGGATCTACACGCACTTTAAAAGCCAAGGGTACGCGACCGCCGTTATGGGCGCTTCCTTCCGCAGTGCGGCCCAGGTGGAGGCGCTCGCAGGCTGCGATCGCCTCACGGTCAGCCCGACCTTGCTCTCGGATCTGGATCAGGACCAAGGGATGCTCACCCGCCGGCTCGGTTCAGCCCAGGCGGCCACACCCCCCACAGGTCCCATTACGGAGCCGGCGTTCCGCTGGTCTCTTCTGGAGAACCAGATGGCAGGTGAAAAGTTGACGGAAGGACTGCGAGTTTTCCACATGGACTATCTCTCGTTAAAACGCGAAATTCAGACCAAAGTGCAAGGACAAAAAGTCCTCACTTAAGTACACCGTAGTTAATCTTTAGATCAACCGAGCGGAGTGAGAAGCGGAGAAAGTGCAGCCCACCGGGAGTGGAGACTTTTCGGTGCCCTCCTGAAAAGTCGCAACGTGAGGTGCGGTGTATTTAACCCCTTGGACATCAGCCTGTGGCTCCATTGCCAAGCTTGCCTGCGTTGGCGCTGGGTCTGCTTCTTCAGCGCAGGTGCGTGAGGTGTGGTAAGCCGGGGCGGCCCATACTGGGGATCAGCACAAAGGCTTCGGCGCTAGCGTGACGGTCCTCGAACCACTCGCGCGGCGTGCCCAGCGCCTGGGAGATAGGAACCCAAAGGGCCTCGGCGGCGTCCTGCCCGCAGACACCCGTCAGTGCGCCCACGCCGAGGTCGAAGTAGAAGGCCGTCGTGATGGCGCGGCCACGCAGGGAGCGGTCCGGGTGATCGAAGGTCTCTCGTCCAGCGAGGTGGTGCGTCCAGCCGCGGACCTCAAACATCATGCCGGGGCCCGTTTCCTCGCGCAGTTTACGGATGGCGGACCTGAGAAGCGGCTGGCGCACGTCCAGAAAGCCGCCGGGAGTGCGAGTTTGCCGTTGCCGGGATTGACTCCCCGCCGAATGGCCAGGACGTGTCCACCGTGGACGGCCCCCGCCAGAGGTAGGCGGAAAGGGCGTAGAGGCCCAGAGTGCCCGGTACGCCCGAACGTCCCGCCACTCTTGAGGTCTCTGGGGTTGCGGCGCGCAGAGGCCTGGGCGCGGGACACCCTGAGGCTGCGGGGCGGCCCGGGCTTCCTAAGCTTTTCCTGTTTCTGGGCGACGGCCACTTTGATCCCCTGTACGGCTGGCGAGAGGGACTGCTGCTGGTCTTTTACGTGTTGGGCATGGTCCGGCCCCAGGCGTGGGGCCGGACCATGCCCAACACGAACGGCGCGCGCTCGCAGCGTGTGATGTGGGGCCAGCTCCTGTTTGCCCCGGGGCGGGCTGGTGCTGGCAGGCCTCACCGGCGAGGGAGTGGGCTTCACCTCGCTGTTCGTGCCGCAGGAGCTGGCCTTCACACCCCGGCGGAGGCGTTGCGGGAGGTCAACACCGCCTGTGACGCTCATCGCGCACCCTCGCGCGGGGTTTGGGGGAAAGGCCTCAAACCCCGCGCGGGGGTGCTGCTCAATGCGCTCCGGGGCTACCGGCGTGGAGCGCGCCCGCGGACCCTGCCGGGGTCGGGGGTGCCGGGTTTTCCGCTGCCTTGTGGTTCCAAGGGGCGTGGACTACACCGGCGCCTACGGCGTGTAGGCCAAGGGTAGAACTTGGAGTTTGGATTCGAGGGAATATCTGGATCTGGAGCGCCTCTTGCTACCCCTTCAGGGCTTGGAGCGTCTTTCCCTGGAGCACCGACCTGTTGATACGCGATCTCTGGGCGACTCCAGGTAGCTGGAGTCGCTGAGGAGGCCTTCTGTTCTATCCTGGCGGCAATGTTGAAGGTCTTTTGGCAGGCGGAAGATGCCCCACGGGGCGCAAAGGCCATAGGGCAGTGCGGCGGACAGCCTCATCTGAACCTTGGTGGTAAATCTCCTGCTTGTCGGGTCTGCGAGGCGCCGATGCCCTACTTTTTCACTGTAGATGTCGGTGAGGTGCTGTCAGGAAAATTGCTGAGCCTGTTCTATTGCATTTCATGCACAGGCAGTACAGTCCCAGAATTTCCGCAGACGCCTGTCAGCTCGCCCATACTGGCAGATGAAGCACAAGCTCTTCAAAAGGATTATCGCCTTTATCTCCATACTGACGAACATCCTCAGGGCAATGCCTTTTCGCCAGTGGTTGAGAAGTTCATTTATGGCAAATCCTCCAGAGCTGCTGGATATCAGTTCAGTAAAATTGGTGGCACTCCCACAAAATACTGGGGTAAAGATGACAACAACATACACAAGCTTTTGTTTCAAATCCGGGAGTATGACTATGTAAGGTTTCATCTGCAAGAAGGGAGTCCCATGCAACAAGCGTATAAGCTTTTTGATGGCGATCCTGAGCTCCGTGAAGAGAATGACTATATGCTTATTGCTGGAATTCCCATTTACATCTTCGCAACTCACGACGAGAAAGCAGCGTTCTTAGTTACGGGTCGATTCTAATACGACTTAAATGTGTGTCGATGCATCGTACTACCCGCGGTGCTTACAGCCATAGCAGAATGGCAGCCAAGGTAAGCCAACCTCCATAACTCAGGGCTCTCTTGTCATAACGGGTCGCGATGCGTCTAAAGCTTTTAAAGCGATTAATGAGACGCTCCACCTTGTTCCGTTCCTTGTACGCAATAGGATCAAAACAGATATCCGACCCCTGATCTTTGCGCCTGGGAATGATGACCCGAATCCCCCGAGCATGCAGGTACTTGCGGACGGTTGTGTAGCTGTAACCCTTATCGCCCACCAAGCGATCAGGACGAATCCGGGGACGTCCTCGTCCTGCCCGAATAACGGCACCTGTCTCCATTAGAGGTTGCAGGTATTTCGACTCATGGCGTTCCCCACCACTCAGGACGAATGCCATCGGCTTTCCTTGCCCTTCAGCACGAAGATGGATCTTGGTACTGAAGCCGCCTCGTGACCGTCCCAGCGCTTCGCCTTCCTGTCCTCCTCGTGCGCCAGCCGCACAATGATGCGCACGCACCACCGTGCCGTCTACGAAGTGCATCGACCAGTCGAGCTGACCTTCCAGGTCAGCCTGGCGTTGAAGTTCAGCCCAGACCTGTTGCCAAATGCCCTGAGCAATCCAGCGACGGAAGCGGCTGGCGATGGTCGTCCATTTGCCGAACCGCTCTGGGACGTCACGCCAGGGAGCACCCGTTCGCAGCACCCACAGGATCCCACTGACGATCGGGCGGTGGTTCAAATATGGACGTCCCAGGCCGAGCAGGGGGGGCAAGAGGGGCAGGGGGACGTTCCCACTGTGTATCACTGATTTCTTCCCGCCACAGCACGAAATTTTACTCGTACGGTCTCAAAGCTCAACCCTTTGCCTACACGCCGTAGAGGGGCAAAGCGAGCGGCCTTTTCGAATGTCGCCACCGATGAACGGCAGGTGGAAGGCACCGCTGTCACGGCGGCCTGCTTCAAGCGTGCGGAAGCGGGGCGGCGCTGCCGCAGGTGACGAGAGTCCTGTAAGCTTCTCTCCCTACACTGGAGGCCGTCGTGAGCAACAGGATAGACCGCCCATTCCCACACCACACCGCAGGAAACGTCGCCATCCTGACCAATCACCTCCATCCCTATCAGACGGTGGTGATTCAGGGGATCCAGCAGAAACTGGACAGCCGCGGGTGGGCGAGTACCGTGTATGTCGGCCGTGATCTCCAGCTGCCCCTTTCGGCTCCCAATCAAATTTTCGCTCGTATTCACCCGCGGCACCACCAGGGCGTCATTCTGCTCTCGGCCGCCCTCACGGCATCCCGCTCAGACTCGGAAGTCAGGACCTTCGTCGAGGCCCTGGGTTCCATGCCCGCCGTTGGTATTGGCCGGGCAATTCCCGGCCTCACCACCATTGGGACGGACAATGCCAGTGGAATGCAGCAACTGATGGCGTACCTGATTGACGAACAAGGTTATTCCCGGCTGGCCTTCATGCGGGGAACCGTCGGGAACCCCGATTCCGAGGAACGCGAACGAATCTTCCGGGACGTGCTGTACGGGCGTGGCCTGCCCGTCAGGGAGGAATGGATGCTGACAGGGCAGTATTCCGTTCAAACCGCCAGGGACGAACTCGACCTCCTGATAGGCCAGGGGGCCGACATTCAGGCCGTGGTGTGCGCGAACGACGAGATGGCCGCGGGCTGCATCCAGGCGATTCACCGCCGCGGACTGAGGGTGCCTGACGATATCGCTGTGACGGGTTTCGACGACAGTCCCCAGTTCCAATATGTGCTGCCCGCCCTGACCACGGTCCGCCAACCCATCCTCGAACAGGGTGAGATGGCGGCCCAGGCGCTGCTTGACCTGATGCAGGGTCAGGCGCTTCCTGACGAAGTGCGGGTGCGGAGTCAGGTGGTGGTACGCGAGTCCGCTGGCATGCCCCCGCTTCTCGGGGGGGCCGCACGTCGGCCGCTTCCCGCTGTGTGGCACGCCCTGGAGCAGGACGGACTGGCCCAGCTGCGGGAGTCGCTTGAGCGCAACGCCCTGTCTCCTTTTATTGACTTCTGGCAGAGCAGGCTGCTGACGGGCGTCTACCGAAACGAGGCGTTCTCCCGGTGGCACGACCTCCTGACGTTCTGGATTCGTCAAGTGGAGCCTGATTTGGACGCTGCCACGCTGCTGACATTCAACCAGTTGAAGATGTCCGCGTACGACGTCCTTTTTCGCGCGTTTCAAATGTCGCACGAGGAGCAGCGTCTGCAAGACCTGTACAACTCCACGTGGAGCCCCCAGCTGTTCAGTACCGAAACGCCCACACAGCTCCTGGAACAGATTGAGGATTACCTCAGCCGCATGAAGATCACCCGCTACCTGCTGGTGCAGACGGATACGGCGGGCAACACGGCGCAGGTAACGGCACACCGGGGAATACCACTGCCGAACACGGACCCTTTTCCACTGGAGCAACTGCTGCCCAGTGAACTGGCTGCGGAGTGGCGCTCCGGGCACCGCACCGTTACGCCGCTGGCCGTTGGAGACCGGCTGTTCGGTTGGCTATGGTACTGTCCTTCGGGCTTCGATGCCGGTGACGAGGCAGTGCTTTACAGTGCGCTCGGACGGGCCATTCAACTGGCGACGCAGCAAGAAGCGCTCCGGCGTCACGCGGAGCAGCTCGAACTGGAAGTTCAGGCCCGTACGGCCCGGCTGAAAGCGGAAGTGACCGAACGCACCAACGCGGAGAGGGCGCTGCAGGTGGCACACGAACATTTGCAACAGAGCGAGAGGCGCTTCCGCTCACTGGTGCAAAACGCCTCTGATCTGATTTTGGTTCTCGACGCCGAGGGAAGCATCCGGTACGTCAGCGCCTCAGCCAGGGCGATGGTGGGATATACGGCACAGGAAATGACGGGGCAAGACCTGCTGACCTACCTCTCTCCAGAACATCACGGTGAGGTTCGTCGGCAGATCACCCAACTGATCGCCGATGGACCAGCCACCACTTTGCGCCCCCGTTACCGCCTCCGCACGGCCCTGGGCGAAGGACGATGGTTCGAAGGGCTCATGACAAACCTCCTGAGTGATCCGGACGTCCGGGGGATTGTACTCAACTCGCATGACATCACCGACCGGATCGGGGCAGAAGAAGCGCTGAGGGCCAGCCAGTCGCATCTGCTGGCTGCCGAGAAACTGGCCAGCCTCGGGCGGCTCACCGCTGGACTGGCCCATGAAATCAATACTCCGCTGGCCGCCACCATGAATTACCTGAGCATGGCGCAAATGCTGATTCAGGAGTACCAGGAATCCATTGGCAATCCGGCAGTTACGCCGGAAGACCATGCGGCGATTGCTGGCGAGGCCCTGCAAGCCCTCAAAGACGCAACGAAGGCCACCAACCGCATCGGTGAGTTCATTCGTCAGATGCGCAGCCATACCCGGGGCAGTGTCAGCGGAACCAGTGAGTTCGATCCTGCCAAACTTGCCGCCGATACGCTGGCCATGCTCGCCCACCAGGCGCTCAGAAGTCAGGTTGAACTTCGACTCGAAATTCCCACCGTCAGGTTAAGTCTGTGGGGTGAGCCCGGCCGTTTTACACAGGTGTTGACCAACCTGGTCATCAACGCGATTCACGCCTGTGAAGCGGTTGAACGCCCTGGAAACGTCGTCGTCCGCCTGGTCAGTCTCGGGGACAACGTCTGCCTTCAGGTGGAGGATAACGGTACCGGGATTCCAGCGGAGATCGTCGGTAAAATTTTCGATCCCATGTTTACCACCAAAGACGTCGGGAAAGGAACCGGCCTGGGCCTCAGCATTATCCACGACATTGTCGGGGGTCACTTTGGCGGCTCCGTAGAAGTACAAACGGAGGTGGGCCGAGGCACCGTGTTCACGGTTCACTTCCTGCCCGGCCGCAACCAGACAGCATAGTTTTGGGGTCTGGCAACTCGTAAAGATTCGGGTTAAGCGGATATTTCACAATGGATTAACCCAGGCGGAGTGAGCAGGAAAAACGGTAAAGGCGAGGCGTGAAATCACCAAAGCGGAGCGGACCTGCAAAGCTGCGCAGCAGAGGGGAGGGGAGGGCTGATACGGAAACCGTATCAGAGCGCGTTTTACAAGCGCGTGGGGAGCGCAGCGGGCCAGAGGCCGGCCCCCTGTTGTTGATGAGACGCCAACGGTACGCCAATGACTTGACCCGGGAGCAGTTTAGGGAATTTGCTCCCGGCTGAGAGGCGGGCAGCAGGTCCAGGACAATAGACCTGCACGGGGCGATGTGTGCCCGCTTGTATGCGTACCGAACCGGCTGTTCCTGACGTAACCTCCCTGGAAAGCAGTTAACCGCTTCCTTAGAAGGAGAACATGGCACAACGGGGGGCGTAGCTCACAATCCAGCGCCGGGCGTCCTTGATGCCCAAACGCTCCGCTGTCCCCCACGGGGGACAGCGTGGGGTGAACGCAGGCAAAAAAGAGGAACGGACGGAGGGACCCACCGCTGTAGATCCCTTGGGCCTCCTCCTGGCAGTGTGGTTGAGTACAGGCGCGCTTCAGACCGTGTCGCTGCCCCTATCCTGCTGGGACGTTCTCCAAGCGCTTCCCAGCACTCGGGCGCTTCTGACCCGGTGAGGGTATTCCGGCGAGTTGATCACCTGAGCTCAGGGCAGCCAGGCACTGGCACCGTTCCTTTGTGCTTTGCACAGGGGCCTAGAATGCGGTGTGCCTTTCCTGCCCAATGACGTTACGCTTGCTCACCTGGGTGTGAACGTCACCTTCAGCGAGAGCATGTTTGAACTTGCCTCCAGAAGCGCTGTTACCGTTCAAGGTCGTGGAGCGGCTCCCACGCAGCTTGTGGTGGCGCGTCCCTGGGGCGGGATGTTCAGCAGGAGAGGACGGCGCCCATCATGACCTCCGAAGGTGCTGTCCCGGCAGGGCTTCTCCCGGAAATGAATCGGCTCCGCCACCTCCAGGCCGTCACGGCGGCCCTCGCCGGGGCAGTGACTGCGAACGACGTCGAGGCCATCATCTTGCAGCAGGTTGTGCCTGCCGCGGCCGCCTGCGGGGCGAGTCTGATCAAGGTGGTGGATGGAGCGACGCTGTACACGGTGGGAACCGCCGGCCACGGCCAGGCCTTTGAATTTTCGTGGCGCCGCTTCCCGGTAGACGAACACTTTCCAGAGGTGGCGGCCATCCGGACCAAGCGGCCGGTCTTTGCGTCCCTGGATGATCTGCGCCGGGACCACGCTCCAGTCCTGCCTCTGCTCGGGCCCGGTACCCACGCGGTGGCCGCACTTCCCCTGATTGCCAGCGGACAGGTGCTGGGCTGCCTGGCCCTCTCGTTCGAGCAGGAGGAGGACATCACGCCCGACCGGCGACCACACCTTCTGGCCCTGGTCGAGGTCAGCAGCCAGGCGTTGCGGCGCGCCCGGCAGTACGACGCCGAGCATGCCGCGCACGCGCGGGCCGCCTTGCTGGCCGAGGCCGGCACTGCCCTTGCCAAGTCGCTCGACGTCACGGCGACGTTGGAACGGATCACGGCGCTGGCCATCCAGCATGTCGCGGACTGGGCTGCCGTATACCTGCCGGACGATACCGGTCGGATGGTCGCCGTTGCGGCGGCCCACCCAGACCCTGAGAAAGTGAAGCTGCTGCACTGGTTCCTGGCCCAGGTCCCGCATGACCCAGAGGCGCCCGGCTCGCCCGCCTGGGTGCTGCAGACCGGTCATCCTGTGCTGGTGCCCACCGTTCCGCCCGGCATCATGGACGCGCTGCCCGAGAGCGAGCTTCGTGACGCGTTCTACGTCATGGGCCTCCACTCGGTGATGAATGTGCCGCTCACCATCCATGGCCGGAACATCGGAGTGCTGGGCCTCGCCACGACGCACCCGTCCCGGATGTACGGCGAGGCCGACCTGGAATTGGCCCAGGCGCTGGCGGGCCGGGCGGCGCTCGCGCTGGACAATGCCCAGTTGCATGAGGCGGCCGACCACAGCGAGCAGCGGTACCGCTCGCTTATCGACGCGACCCGGCAGGTCGTCTGGACGAACAGCCCTGGTGGCGAGATGCTCGGTGAGCAGCCTGGCTGGGCCGCGCTGACTGGGCAGACGCGCGGCGAGTACGAGGGGTACGGCTGGTCAGCAGCCCTCCATCCGGACGATCGCGCCTTTACCCTGGAAGCGTGGCGGCACGCCGTCGCGGGCCGCACAACTTTCGAGGTCGAACACCGCGTCTGCGCTGGAGGCGGCATCTACCGTCACTTCCATGTACGCGCCGTGCCCGTCCTGAACGGGGACGGCAGTCTCCGGGAGTGGGTGGGGGTGCATACGGACATCACCGAGCAGGTGGAGGCCCAGCGGACCTTGCAGGACCTCAATGCGTTCCTGGAGCACCGAATCCAGGAACGGACGCGCGACCTCCAGGAGAGCGAGCGGCGCTTCCGGAGCATCTTCGACAGCCAGTTTCAGCTGATTGGCCTGCTTGATCCAGAAGGCAGGCTCATCGAGGCGAACCGCACCGCCCTCGAATTTGCGGGAACGCAGCCGCACGAGGTGATCGGTCAACCTTTCTGGGCTGGGCCATGGTGGCGGCATTCCGAGGAGGGCCGTCAGGAACTGCGTGACGCCCTGCGCCGAGCTGCAGCGGGTGAGACGGTGCGCTACGACGTGGACATCCTGGATGCGGGTGGTCACGCCGCCACCATCGACTTCTCCCTCAAGCCCGTGCGCGATGAGCGGGGCGAGGTGATCTTGCTGATTCCCGAGGGCCGCATCATCAGTGAGGAACGTCGCCTCGCCGCCGTCTTGCAGGCGGTGGTGTCCAGCGCGCCGCTGATTCTGTTCGCCCTGGACGCCGAGGGCCACTACCTTATTTCGGCCGGTGCCGCGCTTTCCGCGCTGGGCCGGCAGCCCAACGAACTGGTCGGACAGAATGCCCTTGACCTCTACCGCCAGGTGCCGGAGGTGCTGGAGCCGATGAAGCGCGCGTTGGCTGGCGAGGAAGTCCACGAGATCGGCACGTTGCGGGGCATCACCCTCGAAAGCTGGTACCAGCCGATGCGGGATCAGCGCGGACAGGTGAGTGGCATGGTGGGCGTGGCGATCAACGTCAGCGACCGGGCACGGGCTGAACAGGAACGCGAGGAGGCGCGGGGCCGCGCCGAAGTGCTGGCTGCCCTGGGCGACGCCCTGCAGGTCGTTACCTTGCCTGACGAGGTGGTCGTGCAGGCGCTGGAAACCCTGGGGCCTGCGCTGGGGGTAACGGCCCTGATGGTGGTACCAGTCGCCGGGCCTCACGCAAAACCCATCACCATCTGGGGTGAGGTGCCTGACGTCGTCCGGGTTACGCTGGAGCAGAAGGAACGCGCCATGGCCGATACACCGGTGCTCGCTCAGGTCGTGGCGTCCGGCCAGCCGGTCTACCTGGAGGATTACGCGCGCGCGCCAGAGCACGCGCCTGGGCTCGACGGTATGGCATGCGCAATTGAACCGGTGCTGACGAGCGATGGCCCTGTGGTGGGTGCGGTGGTCGCCTGGCGGGCAGGGGGAGGTGAGTGGTCTGAGGGGCAGCGCGACTTGCTGAGGCGCGGCGCGGCGGCGCTCGCCCTGGCCTTGGAACGGGCGGAAGCGGCCACGAATCTGCAGGAGCAGAGGGACACGCTGGAAGCCACCAACCGGGAACTCCAGCGCAGCAACGCGGAACTGGAGCGGTTTGCCTTCGTGGCCAGCCATGACCTGCAAGAACCGCTGCGCACCATCGCCAGTTTCAGTGGGCTGATCGAGCGGCGGTATGCCAACGTGCTTGACGACCGTGGCCGGCAGTACCTCTCGATGGTCATAGGGGGCACCGTGCGGCTTAAGCAGCTGATTGACGACCTGCTGGTGTTTTCGCGCCTGAACGCCGATCGTGACCCGCTGCGGCCCGTGCGTACGGAAGGTCCCTTGAGGGAGGCGCTGAGCAACATCAGCGCAGCGGTTCAAGCTGCCGGCGCTCAGGTCACTGTCGCTGAATCTCCCACCGTGCTGGGAGACGAGCGTGAACTCACACAATTGTTTCAGAATCTGATAGGGAACGCCGTGAAGTTCCGCCGGCCTGGCGTGACGCCCGAGATCCAGGTGGGGGCCCAGGAGGAGGGGGCTGTCTGGCACTTCCACGTGCGTGACAATGGAATTGGCATTCCGCTGAAGTACCACGAGCGGGTGTTCGGCATGTTCCAGCGGCTTCATACGCGCGACGAATACGAGGGAACGGGCCTCGGGCTGTCTATCGTCCGCAAAATAGCGGAACGTCACGGCGGCCGGGTGTGGCTTGAGTCCACGCCCGGGGTGGGCACGACGGTGCATTTCACGCTGCCCAGCGTGGGCGGCGCCGATGTTTGAAGTGCTGCTGGTGGAGGACATGGAGGGAGACGTGCTGTTGGTTCAGGAGGCCGTCGCGGACCTGGACATGGAGGTGCGTCTCCACGTCGTTCGGGACGGCGTGGACGCACTCGCCTTCCTAAAACGTGAAGGGCCTTACATGGACAGGCCAGCCATGGGTATTGTGCTGATGGACGCCAACACGCCCCGCCGGAATGCCGTGGAAGTGTTGCGGGAGCTTCGCAGCGACTCGGCGTTGAAGTCGTTGCCAGTGGTGGTGTTCAGCAGCTCCGCAGCCTCACACGATGCCGAACTGAACCTCGCGGCAGGTGCGGACGCTTACGTTACGAAGCCCCTGGAATTCGAAGCGTTCATGCAGGCCGTACAGGGCATCTTGCGTCACTGGATGGGACGGGCGTCAGCATGAGAGCCCGCTCCAACGGACCCTTCCGCCGGGCCTTGCGCGGCCGTCAGCTCGCCCTGAAAGTCCACATCGTGGAAGCTGGCAGCGCTCTTCCCAGGGGCAGTCACCGTGTCCGACTTCTGCCCGGTGCCTCCACGTGGACGGGGCGTGCTCATGGAAACCGGGGGGTACTGGCCGGGTACCTGCGTAAGAAGTTCGCCCTCCTGCGCAGGTCTGGGCGGACGCCATCATGCGGGTGTAATAAGATTCCGGTTCATCCTATATGGAGTAGCGGGTTGACCTGAGCGGAGCGAGCAGGAAAAACGGTGACCGATAGGCATGGACTCACCGGAGCGGAGGGGCTGTAGTGGACTATCCGGAGACCGTATAAGAGCGCCTGAATCTGGAGCGCTCGGGCGTGGTCTGTTCAGCTTTTGGCGAATGCCGGATCTGATTTACGGGGGTTGTGGGGCCAGAGCGACGTACGGGGATGGCGGAGCGCCTGGCGTCAGGCAGGGCGCAATCGGCGGAAGCACCCAGGGCACGTTGCCCCCGGCCGCCGGATGGGCGTTCAACTGGAAAACGCCCCCAGGATTCCTGGCCTTCCGGCTGCATAATTTGACATGCATTGAATAACGCCCTATATTCAAGAAATCAAGGCGGCCCAGAGGCCGCCTTCTTTCGTGCCGCGGCACCACCGGGTACCAGGCGGAGACCCATGAGGACCGCCTCGGTCCCCGCTTCGGAAGAGGTGCCGCCCGGACGCGGGCGCCGCTCACCTGCCGGACCTGCTGCGTCTGAGGCTGCGCCGGTCCAGCCCGAGAAGGTCGGGTGGCCCTCATGCCGCGTGCCGCCGTCGTTATAAACGTGCCAGCTGCGGTCAATCACGGGTGACTTCACGCGGCGGCGCTTGTTGCAGTCACGCTGCCTACCCGGCCATACACTTTTCGGCGGTGGGTGACGTTCTGGTGCTCGGTCTGGGTGTGGGTGGCCTCATGGCGGGCAGGGCGCGGGCCGCCGTAGGGACCGGTTCCAGCCGCTCGACGAGGTCCGCGGTGTCTCAGGACGGGCCGCGACGCGGGGTTGCAGCGGGGGCCCACGGAAGGCTGGCTGCAGCGCGTGGATCCGGCAGTTCTCGCGGTGGCAGGCGGGCGAGGTGACGTCTGCGCGTGACGGGCACCCGCGCCATGTCGGCGCGCGGGGCATGGGTGCTCTGGGCAAAGCGCCGGCGCAGAACCTGGAGATTCACACGCAGACCCACATCTCGTCTCTGGCGCACACGCAAGCCGGCTGGACGCTGACCGCCGATGACGCAGCATCACGTTTGCGCGCTCCAGGAGCACGGTGAGGAGTACGGCGGTCAGGACCCACGACCTCGCCGCCTGGGTGGAGGTTGGCGAGGAGGGAATCACGTGGACGGGCATGCGCTGCCGTAAGGTTCAGCCCTCGGTCAAAGTGCACGGAGCAAGGCTCTGAATCAGGCACCGTTCACGTCCGTCCAGAATGTGCCTCCAGCCCTGCGTCCCCTTACCCGTTGTTGGACCTGGGAAGCCGCGGCGGTCATACGGGGGTCGTAACCCTATACCATGGGAGCGTTTCGCCCTTTTCCCATGATGAGTCAACCGCCGAAATCCCCTCCCCTTCCAGACACCCACGACGTCTTTGTTGGCGACGGTGAGATGAGCGCCCGGATGCGCGTTCACAACTGGGCAGCCACATCTCTCGGGCCATCCGAGGCGTGGCCGCAGAGCCTCAAGACAATTATCCGGACGATGCTCACGTCGCGCTTCGCCATGTGGATGGCCTGGGGCGAGGACCTCACGTTCTTCTGCAACGACGCGTACCTCCCGACGCTTGGCGTCAAGGGGGACTGGGCGCTTGGGGCCCGCGCGGACGTCGTCTGGGCGGAAATCTGGAAGGATATCGGGCCGCGTATCGCGCAGGTGCTCGGCACCGGCCGAGCCACCTGGGACGAGGGCCTGATGCTGTTTCTGGAGCGCAGCGGCTTCCAGGAGGAGACCTACCACACCTTCTCGTACAGCCCCGTGGCGGACGACGCGGGACGCACCGCTGGCATGCTCTGCGTCGTTACGGAGGAGAGCGAACGGGTCGTCGGCGAGCGGCGGCTGCGTACGCTGCGCGACCTTGCGGCGCGCATGAGCGAGGCCCGTACCACCCGGAACGTGCTCGCGGCCGTGGAGGCCTGCCTCGACTCCGATGGACACGATCTGCCCTTCGCCCTGATCTACCTGGCCGACGAGGACGGGCCGGGAGCGCACCTGGTCTCGGTCGCAGGTTCCGGCGCTCCGACCCGCAAGCTTGGGGAAGCCTGGCCGCTGGAGGTGACGTGGGACGCCCCCGATTCGCCGCCCTTTTCCGACCTGGCCCCCTTTGGTCCGCTTCCAGCAGGGTCCTGGGATCAGCCACCCGCGCAGGCCCTCGCGCTGCCGCTCGCACGGCCCGGACAGGTGAGCGCGGCTGGCGTGCTCGTCGCAGGCCTCAATCCGTACCGCCCCCTCGACGAGGGCTACCGCGGCTTTCTGGGCCTCTTTGCCGGGCAGGTGGCGACCGGCCTGGCCAGCGCGAACGCCTACGAGGAGGAGCGGCGGCGCGCCGAAGCCCTTGCGGAACTCGACCGCGCCAAGACGACCTTCTTCTCGAACGTCAGCCACGAGTTCCGCACGCCCCTCACCCTGATGCTCGGGCCGCTGGAGGAACTCCTCTCCCGCCCCGGGGCGCTCGCGCCTGACCAGCGGCGCGAGGTGGAGGTCACCCACCGCAACGCCCAGCGCCTCCTGAAGCTCGTGAATACCATGCTGGACTTCACGCGCATTGAGGCCGGACGCGCCGAGGCAACCTTCGAGCCGACCGACCTCACGGCCTTCACGGCCGACCTCGCGAGCGCCTTTCGGTCTCTCGTGGAGGGTGCCGGGCTGCGCCTCAGGGTGGACTGCGGGCCCCTGGGAGAGCCCGCCTACGTGGACCGCACCCTGTGGGAGAAGGTCGTACTCAACCTCCTTTCCAACGCCTTCAAGTTCACCTTTCACGGCGAGATCCACGTCACGTTGCGCCGTGAAGGTGGCCGCGCGGTCCTGAGCGTCGCGGACACCGGCACCGGCATTCCCGAGGCGGAACTCCCGCGGGTCTTCGAGCGCTTCCACCGCGTCGAGGGCGCGCGAGGCCGCTCCTTCGAGGGCACCGGAATCGGCCTCGCGCTTGTGCGGGAACTCGTGGGCCTGCATGGTGGCCTCATCGGCGTCACCAGCGCTGTCGGGGAGGGCACCACCTTTACCGTCGAGTTGCCGCTCGGCCACGCGCACCTCCCGGCAGAGCGCGTGTCTGATGCGGCGCGCGCTCCCGGCGGTATCAGCCGGACCAGTGTGGCCTTCCTGGAGGAGGCCGCCGTGTGGGGCGAAGAGGCTCCTGGTCTGCCCGAAGCTTCCACCATGGGCGGCGCGCAGGCGCGCATCCTCCTCGCGGATGACAACGCGGACCTGCGCGACTATGTGCGCCGACTGCTCGGGGACGCCTACGACGTGCAGGCGGTCCCAGACGGGGCCCAGGCTCTGGAGGCCGCGCGCGGTTGGGCGCCGGACCTCGTGCTAAGCGACGTGATGATGCCGAATCTCGACGGCTTTGGCCTGCTCGCTGCGCTGCGGGAGGACCCCGCGCTGCGGCACGTCCCGGTCATCCTCCTCTCGGCGCGTGCGGGTGAGGAGGCCCGCCTCGGCGGCCTGGAGGCGGGGGCAGACGACTACCTCGTCAAGCCCTTCTCGGCGAGGGAGCTTCGCTCGCGCGTGACCACCCACCTCGAGCTCGCGCGTCTGCGGCGCGAGGCGGCCGCGCGCGAACTCGGCGCGCGCGCTGAGCTCGAACGCCGCGTTGCTCTGCGTACGGCGGAGCTGGAAGAGCGCAACGCAGCCTTGGACGCCTTCGCCCGCTTCTCCGAGGCGGTCGGCACAACCACCGATCTGGGCAACCTCGCGCACGAGGCGATTGAGGTGCTGCGTGCCCGCTTCGGTGATGCGAGCGTGGCCGTCTATGCCCTTGAGAACGGCCTGTGGAAGGCGCGCGTCCACAGCGAGGACATGTCCCCGGAAGTCGTACGCGTTGTGACCGCGGGCCTCCCCGCAGACCTGCCGGTGTTCGCGCAAACCGCCAGGAAGCGCGAGCCGCTGTTCATCGACGCCTGGGACCCCGAGCGGGGCGGCGTGGAGAACTCGCAGGAGTACGGCACCACCTCCCTCTATCCGCTGGTCGTGGACGGCGAGGTACCCGCGATGCTCTCCACGGCCTTCAAGTCCAAACGGGAGTGGACTGAGCCGGAGAAGGCGGTCGTGCGCGCGGTGGGGCGCGGCCTCACCCTGGCCCTGGAGCGCGGCGCGGCCGCGGCGCGCCTCGCCGCACAGAACGAGGCGCTCGACGCCCGTACGCGCTTTCTGGAAGGCTTCGCGGCCCTCACGCGCGACCTCAGCATCGTCGACGATCCCGTCGCGCTCGTGCCCCGCGCGCAGCAACTTGTTCTGCCGCTCGTCCCGGGCGGCTACGCCGCCTACTATGAGCCCGAGATCGCCGACGGCGTGCCCCGCTGGCACCTTCGGAGCCAGGTCGGAGACCGCCGCGACGCTGAGTTGCAAGCGGCTGTGGAACGTGGGCTTCACCTTGAGGAGACCCGCAGTCTCTTTCAACCCTGGTCGACGGGTGAGGCGTATTACGTCAGCGAGTACGACCCGGGCACGGACCGCTTCGGGGGCTTCCGGGCGCGGCGCGGTGCCCTCGCGGCCCTGCCGGTGTTCGTGAACGGTACGCCGCGCGGCGTGTTCGGCATTGTGTCGTTCCAGCCCCGCGATTGGAGCGCGGCCGAGCGGGCGGTTCTCGAGACCGTGGTGCGCAGCCTGGGTCTCGCGATGGAACGCGCTCTGAGCGTCGCGCAACTCGCTCGGCGCACCCGTGAACTGGAGCGCAGCAACCAGGAACTGGAGCAGTTCGCGTACGTGGCTTCGCACGATCTCCAGGAGCCGTTGCGTACCGTCACCAGCTTCTCCCAGCTTCTCACGACCCGCTACGCAGCGCAGCTCGACGACCAGGCGCAGGTGTACGCCGGACACATCACCCGCGGCACGGAACGTATGGCGCGCCTCATCCAGGACCTTCTGGCCTTTTCGCGCGTGGGCACGCGCGAGGCACCTGCCGAACGGGTGGACACGGCCCGGATCGTCGCCGAGGTGGTGTTGGATCTCGGCGCACAAATCGGGGCGACGGGAGCGCGCGTCGTCGTGGACGGCCTGCCGTTCGTTCTGGGCAACGCCACGCTGCTCCGCCAGGTGTTCCAGAATCTCCTCGGGAACGCCCTGAAGTTCTGCGCGCCCGGCCGCCTCCCCGAAGTGCGCGTGTCGGGGGAGCGGCGCGGGGGAATGGTGCAGTTCGACGTGCGCGACAACGGCATCGGCATCGAGTCGGAATACCACGAGCGCATCTTCGCCATCTTCCAGCGCCTGCACCACCGTGACCAGTACGAGGGAAGTGGGATTGGTCTGGCCGTCGCCCGCAAGATCATCGAGCGGCACGGTGGTCGGATGTGGCTCACCTCCACACCCGGCGAAGGCAGCACCTTCTCTTTCACCCTGCCCACCGTCCACTGACAAGCACGCCTGAGAAGTGGGAGTACTTCGCTTTCGCGTGCCTGAGGAGACCCCGACAACCAGAGCGGGGCGGGCTGTTGGAGAGCGAAAGGGGTACGGCGAGGAGTCCGAAAGCCATGGCCAGGCGGCTTTTCCTGAGCGCGGGAAGCAGGGGCTGATCCCCAAGCAGGCGGAGATCAAGCGGCTGCAACGCGAGTTGGAGACCAGCCAGCAGGAGCGTGACAAGCTGAAAAAAGCGGAGACCCTCTTGGCCAAGGACCGGTGGGCGCCTCGTTGCGCGCTGCTGGAACGGGCTGCTCCTGTCGCCGGGCGGCCCGCCGCGTGCGGCGCGGAGCTGCGGTGCAAGATCCGCAAAAAGGACGAAACCACCACCGAGGTGGACCCAGCGCATCTGCCCGCCGAGGACCTGGTAGGCGGCCACTCCAAGCTCACGTCACCCAGTGCGGTGTGGATCGCGGGCATGCCGAACCCGCCCACACGAGAGGGCCGGCTCTCCCTTACGGGCGGCTGGACTGCTCACCCGGCCGGTGGTGGACTGGTCGGTGGGAGAAGGGCTGGTCGGTGACCTCCCGCTCCTGGCGCTGAACATGACCCTTGACCGGCGGCACCCCCCGCCCTGACTGATCCACCGGAGTGAGAGGGGCAAAGCCGATATACGCGCCGGACCTGCCCGGACGCCCCGGAAGCGCGGTGCGTGCTGGCGAGCATAGGCAAAAAAGGAGACTGTTTCACCAAGGCTGCTGAGGAGCGCTTCTTCTGGCCACTGCAGCGGGAACTGCTGTTGAATCACATGTTCCAGACGCGCCAGGAGGGCCGGTGACAGACCTTTGGGGATGGGAACATCTTCTATAACCGGCAACAACGGCCCTCTCCTGTGGGTTTCCGGACCCCGGTAGAATTCGAGCAGTTCACGGCACGCAAAGCGGCGCAACGGAGAGGATGCGCAACCGGGGCAAGCCCCTATGCAGTTTGTCGGGAACAGCGGTACTGGTGAAGCGCGGAAGTGGCGGAGACTGGCCCGTCCTGGACGCCTGGGTGGCTCACCTGCCACAGGCGTAGGCGTTCAGACCCCTGAAGGATAAGAGAGTGGAAATCTGTCCTGGTCGAAGTTCCCCTCGACATCCCCGAGCTCGGCAAACGGCTCACCCAGGGCCGGTAATCCACTGGGTCCCCGTATCTGAACGTCAGACCAGCGTGATACACGCGCCTGTACCCTTATGTAAGCGATGCCAGCCTCCTCTCCGTCTCTAGAAGCTTCCCTCGCTGTGCTTTACCGACTTGGTCAGACCATTCTTGATGCCGATGATGAGAAAGAGATTCTGGAGTTGGTGGCTCAGGCACCCGTTCAGGTCCTTGATGCCGATCGCGTTTGCGTCATCACGTTCACTCCGGACGGAGAGGTCGACCAGTTTGTGCATACCGGCCCTGGCAGTTCCTTCGTGCACCACGTCACTCGCGCAGAACTTGATGCTGGTTTGACCGGTTGGGTTCTGCGAGAGGGTCAGGTGGCCGTGTCACCTGCAGGACAAGATGACCCCCGCGAAAGCGCGGAAATTCAGCGCGTACGCCGTGAAACCCAGTGTGGTCATATCGTGGTGCTGCCACTCGCCCACAAAGAACGGATGCTGGGCACCTTGACGGTCGTAACGGGTGAGCATGGCGTGCCCTTTACCCCTGAAGAACTTGAATGGTTTGGTGCGCTGGCGAACCTGGCTGCCTTGACCTTGCAGCAGCGCCGCTTGTACCGGCAGTTGGCCCACCTGGCACAGTTCGATGCACTGACGAATCTACCCAACCGCTCTCTCTTTGAAGACCGGCTCAATCAGGCACTGGCCCGGACAATCCGCTCACGCACGTTGTGTGCCGTGCTGTACCTCGACCTTGACGGCTTCAAAGACGTGAATGATCAGTGGGGACATGACGTTGGCGACCAGGTCCTGTGCGAGGTCGCAGTACGGTTGCAAGGCACCATGCGGGCGACGGATACCGTCGCCCGCATGGGCGGCGATGAGTTCGTGGTGATTCTGGGTGATCTGCGAAGCATACAAGACGCTGTGCTCGTCGCGGAGAAACTGCGCGCAGCGCTGTGTCAACCAATCCGTGTACCGAACATGGACGTTACGCTGAGTGCGTCGATCGGGGTGAGCGTTGCGTTGACCCACGCGCAGACCCCAGAGGCATTGTGCCGCCTGGCAGACCAGGCCATGTACCAGGCCAAACGCCATGGCAAGAATCTGGTGTGGCTGGCACAGATGGAGGGCCTGGTCCCGAACAACCGGCGGGCACAGTTGGAGCAAGACCTGCTCGGTGCCCTGACGCGGGGCGAATTCTCCTTGCATTACCAGGAGCAGTTCGGAGCTCAGGGTGAGCGAACTGGTTTTGAAGCGCTGACCCGCTGGACTTCACCGCAGTGGGGCGAAGTCTCCCCAGCCGAATTCATTCCGATCAGCGAAGAGTCTGGCGCCATCGTGCACCTGGGAGCATGGGTGCTGACCCAAGCGACGACCCAGTTGGCGAAGTGGCATGCAGAGGGCCTGACCGATGCCATGATGGCCGTTAATGTCTCGCCAGTGCAGTTTCTGCGCCCGGATTTTGAAGACAGCGTGATCGCAGCCCTACAGCGCGCGCAATTACCCCCACACGCGTTGGAACTTAAGCTCACGGAGAACTTCGTCGCGTCACATCTGACCATTGTGGCGCCACGGTTGAAAGCCTTGCGGTCTATGGGTGTCCGAATTGCGCTGGATGACTTTGGGGCTGGGGCGTCGGTGCTGTCACAGCTGCTCGATCTGCCGCTGGACACCCTAAAGATTGACCGGTCCTTTTTGCGGCAGAGCGGCGTCCCCAAAGCACACCGAGTCATGGGCGCCATCACAGCGTTCGCCCGGGCGCTTAATCTTGAGGTGGTCCTCGAAGGTGTAGAAACGCCAGAGCATCTCGTTCTCGCCCACAAGCTGGGGTGTGACCGAACTCAAGGCTACCTCCAGGGGCGGCCGGCACCTCCCGAAGTTATTGAGAGACGCTTCAGTTCCTCCAGTCAAAGCGGGTGACCCACCAGATGCACCGCTGCTTCTTATAAAGAACGGAGCGCCCAAGATGTCAAGCCCAACACTCACCCGGAGTGCACCCAAGAGTCAGGTGCGTTTCACGCCGTACATAACCAGGTGATCGATATTCTCCTCCAGAACAACAACCAAACAGAGCTCGATCCAGCCAGGGACCGTTTTGCCAAAGTATTTTCCGCCAGTCCTGTGGGCATCGTGCTGACCGGCCTGCACAGCGGGCGCGTTCTGGAAAGCAACGACGCCTTCTTGCAGATTATCGGCTGTAGTCAAGAACAGTTTGTGGGTTCCACCAACGAGGAAATCAACCCGTGGGTCAATCTCGAAGACCGCTTGAGGCTGGTCGAGCAGATGGAGCAGAACGGCACCATACGCAACTTCGAAGCGCAACTGCGTCACGTTCCTACAGGAGGCGTGCGCCACGTCCTCCTGTCTGCTGAGCGGCTGGCACTGGAAGGCGAAGAAGTCATCATGTTGATGGCCCAGGACATCAGCAGCCGCAAAAGCGCAGAGGAAGCGGTCCTGGCCAGCGAACGCCGCTTCCGAGCGCTGGTGCAGAACAGCAGTGACACGACGACCGTGGTGAACCGCGGCGGGTACATCACGTACATGAGTCCTTCCATGACGCCCCTGTTGGGATACACCGCCGATGAGATGCTGGGCCAGAACGTCTTGAAATACATGCATCCAGATGACCATGATCAGATCAAGGTGACGTTCGCGCAGGCGCTGCACGGTGGTCTGGGAGCGACAAGACGAATGATCAACCGTTTTCAGCACCACGAGGGCGGTTACCGCTGGCTTGAATGGGCTGCGACCAACCGTTTGGATGATCCGGATGTCCGCGGGATTGTCCTCAACGCCAGGGACGTCACCGAACGTCATCTGGCGGAAGAAGCCTTGAAAATCAGCCAGACGACCTTCGCGGTCCTGTTTGAGCATTCCCCAGATGCCATTATCCTGGTCGACTTCCAGCCGGGTATGCCGATTGTGAAGTGCAATCAAGCGGCGGCGGCGATGGACGGGTATACCACTGATGAACTGATTGGGCAAAGCATTTTCAAGCTGCTTCCCAATGGTGAGGAGTTGCTCTCGAATCAAAAGGCGAGCGAAGGGTTCATGAACAACATCCGGGCGCAGGGTACAGTCCGGTTTGAGACCAGTCACAAGCGCAAGGATGGGAGTATCTACCCTGTTGATACCCACCTGACACTCATTGATGTGGATGGACAAGAGTTGTTGCTTTCGATTTACCGGGATGTCACCGCTCGCAAAGCGGCGGAGGAAGCGTTGAAAACGAGTCAAGCACAGTTGGTTGCCAGCGAACGACTCGCCAGCCTGGGACGCCTGACCGCGGGCCTCGCCCATGAAATCAATACGCCCCTGGCCGCGACCATGAATTACCACCTCGTGCTCCAGGGCCTACTTGAGGAGTATCGGGCCTCAATTGGCAACCCCGATGTGACTACCGACGATCACCGGGAAATCGCCGCAGAAGCCCTCGGGACCCTCGAAGAAGCTGGAAAAACCACGACGCGGATCGGCGAATTCATTCGGCAGATGCGCGGTCACACCCGGGATACCGTGACGGGAACGACCACATTTAATCCATTCAAACTCGCTGGTGATACCCTGGCCATGCTCGCTCACGAAGCGCGGGCCGCGCAGGTGGAGCTGCACCTCGAATCGCTTCGGGGTGAATTCCTGATTACAGGCGAGCCGGGCCGCTTCACGCAGGTGGTGACCAATTTGGTGATCAACGCCATCCACGCCTGCGAAACCGTGGGTCACCGGAGGCGGGTGGACGTGCGCTTCGTTCAGGAGGGAACTGTGCTGAAGCTGCAGGTGCAGGACAATGGTTCGGGCATTCCGCCGGAAGTGTTGCCGAAAATCTTTGATCCCATGTTCACCACCAAAGACGTTGGGAAGGGTACCGGGCTGGGGTTGGCGATCATCCACGACATCGTGCAGGGCCACTTCGGCGGGCACATTGAGGTCCACACCCAGGTTGGTACAGGCACCACCTTTACGGTGACCTTCCATACCTCGTCTTCAGCGTGAATGCCGCTGCCCGTGAAATCCGGCAGCTTCCATCCGGTCCAGAGGGTGCGGTTGCCCTCCCCGGCGTTCATAAGCTTGTCAGGAAGAGGATGGTAGTGTTTCACCGTATGCTTTGCTTGAGGCACCATGGCCAGAATACGTAATACCGTCAAAGCCTCTGGGCACACGTTGCTTGTCGTGGATGACGATGACAGCCTCCGCGCTACCATCTGCCGCCTGCTCGAAGTTGATGGTCATGAAGTTCTGTCCGCCGCGAATGGTGAAGAGGCCATTCAGGTCTGCCGCTCCAGGCAGGTCCACCTGATGCTGCTGGACTTCTTCATGCCCGGCATGACGGGCGAGGACGTGGTTCGGGCGGTGCGTACTTTTGACACGAACGTCCAGATTGTCTTGCAAACCGGCTACGCATCTGAGAAGCCGCCTCGCCAGATGCTGCGTGAGCTGGAGATTCAGGGTTACCACGACAAGTCGGAAGGTCCGGACAAGCTGCTCGTCTGGGTGGACGCCGCCCTGAAAACCTACCGGCATGTGCAGGCCCTGCACGCTTCCCGCAGCGGTTTGGAGTACATCCTCAAAGCCGCCCCAGAGTTGCACCGCTTGCAGCCCCTGGACGACCTGCTAAGGGGCATTCTCCTTCAACTCCAGGGACTTCTTGGGTTCTCGAGCGCCATGGTCGCCACCCTGGCTCCGGTCGAGGAGATCACACCGCTGAGTGGAGTCGTCCTCACCACAGAATTGCACGATTTCACCCTGAGAATTGGTACCGGACGCTTCGATCAGGCAGAGTGGGCCGCTTTGTCTCCCGAAGAGCAGGCGCTGATCCGCAGTACGGTCGAACACGGCGAATTGCATCTGGGCACGCAGGTGGTGCTGCCACTCAGGGTGGGTGAGCGCATCCTTGGGGCGGTGATGGTCGATCATCCCCACCCTGGAAGCGGCGATCTGCATCTGCTGGAGATCTTTGCCACCCAGGCAGCGGTGGCCATCGATAACACCCGGCTGTACAACCTGGCGACGACGGATGACCTCACGGGTCTGATGAATAAGCGTGCTTGGCTCGCCCGATTGGAGGAAACCACCCAACTGGCCACACGGCACGCGCTTCCAACGAGCGTCTTGATGCTGGACCTGGATCATTTTAAAGCTGTAAATGACACCTACGGACACCTCGTGGGTGACCGCGTATTGGCCACAGTGAGTGGTTGTCTTGTGCGGCACTTGCGCCGCTCTGACGTTGCTGGGCGGTACGGGGGTGAGGAACTGGTGGTGCTCTTGCCACACACGCCGGCGGCCGGGGCGCTGATTATCGCCGAGCGGCTCAGAAGTGCCATCGCCGAGCTGGCCTTCATAAGCGGGGGGCAGGCCGTTTCCCTCACGGTGAGCGTTGGGGTGGCCAGCTTGCTGAGTAATGAAGGACAGGTACCTGAGGATGTGGCCTTGGACCTGCTGTCGCGGGCGGACCAGGCGCTGTACCAGGCCAAGCACCAGGGCCGCAATCGCGTGATGCAAAGTGCTGATGCGGCTGCCCGCTGAGCGTCAGCCTCCCTGTGTTTCTGAAGCAACAGGGGAGGCTGGCACGTCCATCACACCCGGAATCAAAGTGCAGGCAGGCGGGGTTCTTCCAGCGCAGTTCCACCGGGTGGGCGAAGGGGAGCTTCGAGAGAGTCAGCGCGAAGACGCGCGGCTTCAGGAATGACCAGCGGGGGGTCGGTGAGCGCACACACCAGGATGAACGGAGGTGCGCCTTGAGACGGACGCAGATTTCCTCGGTCCAGATCCGGACCGCAGCCTCGCCGGCAGCGGGGCCGGGGGAAACGAGACCGGGGTCCCGGCAATAGGCGAACGGACTCGCGCCGCCTTTGAGGGAGCAACAGCCGGGTGACCCGGCCTCCCTGGGTAGAGGCCAGGGCGTCGTGATCGGCCGCTACCCGCAGGGCTGACAGGGGCAGAGCCTGGCCGAGGACCGGCAGACACCAGTGCTCCACAGTGTCATCCCCCGGCTGAAACTCTGCCGTTTGAAGGAGACGTGCAGCGCTCCGGTTTGCATGACAGGCTGCACATGGGTGCGCCACCGCTGTTCCATTTTGCCAGTGCGGGAGAGGAGATGCAGGTGCAGGGTGCCACCTGACCACTGGACGCCTGATGAGGACAAATGGCGCAGCATCACGAGCAGGGAGAGGATTGCCCCCTCACCCAAGAGGTGAAGGAAGCAGTCGGATGGCGTCATGAGGCACAGGGTGCAAACTGCCGGGTTTCGGCCGTCAGGGGGCTGCAAAACGGCGGAGCTTCCAGTTGTGAGCTTCCCCCTGTTGGGCATGAAATTCAGGGAGACAGTCCACTGGGCCCAGGTGGTCTTGTCCGAAGCGTGTTCCCCAGAAATCTGAAGGACACCTCCGACTTCCAAATCCCACGCCAGGAACCCGCTTTCCTCCCACTCGCGCTGCGCGGCTTTTCAGGTTGGCTCAGACCCCATCACTGCGTAGACGACGGGATAGGAGTCCGTATCATAAGGATTCCGGTTCAGCAGGGATGAAATCAGGGGCCAACCCAAGTGGACGTGCAACGCTGCGCCGCAGCGCGAGCGGGAAAAACGGTGACACAGAGGCGCAAAATCACCGGAGCGAAGGGGATGGAACGGATTGTCCGGAAACCGTATCAGTCGTCCAGGTAGTCCCGCAACGTTCGCTGCTTTCCTTGGTGGTACTTGAGTTTACGCAGCGCCTTGTTCTCGATCTGCCGGATCCGCTCCCGCGTCACCCCGAAGTGTTGCCCCACTTCCTCCAACGTATGTTCCTGACCATCCGCCAGCCCCTTGCGCAGGCGCAACACCTGCGCCTCCCGGGCGTCCAGCATGCCCAGCATGCGCTCGATTTCCTCGCCGAGCAGCACGCCCGTTACCTGATCCAGGGGAGATTCGCGCGTATTGTCCGGAATGAAATCTCCGTACGTGCTGTCGCCCTCATCCCCCACTGGCGAAGCCAGGCTCAGGGTGTCCTGCGTGATCTGCCGCATTTCCTTCACGCGTCCCGAGTCCCAGCCGGGTCCCATTGCCTCGGCGATCTCCTCCGCGCTGGCGTCCCGCCCCAACTCCTGCCCCAGACTCCGCGCGGTCCGGGAGAGTTTGTTCAGGGTCTCGGTCACATGTACCGGCAGACGGATGTTCCGCCCTTGATCGGCGATGGCGCGGCTTACCGCCTGCCGGATCCACCACGTGGCATACGTCGAAAACTTGAAGCCCTTGCGGTACTCGAACTTCTCCGCTCCGCGAATCAGACCTGCGCTTCCCTCCTGAATGAGGTCCAGCAGGCCCATGCCACGGTTGCTGTACTTCTTGGCAATGCTGACCACCAGGCGCAGGTTGGCCTCAATCAGGTGCTGCTTGGCGGCTTGGCCGTCCTCCACGACACGGTGTAGGCGACGCCGTTCCCGGGCGTCCAGATCCGCCTCTGTCTGCAGGCGCTGGCCGGCCTCCTCGCCCGCTTCCATGCGGCGGGCGAGTTCAATCTCCTCGGTGTGGGTGAGGAGGGGCACGCGCCCGATCTCGTGCAGGTACTGCCGCACGGGGTCCATGCTGACGGCCAGGGGCACGTCCGTCAGTTCCAACATGACCCGCTCGTCCTCCTCAGGTTCGGCCGTAACGTCCTCTTCAACGTCTTCCTCGTCCAGCGGGACCTCAGCGCTGGGGCCGTACTCCAGCACTTTGGCGAGCAGTTCCTCCGCCTCGGGCGTCAGGCGTTCGTCCTCTTCGAAAGCAGCACTCCGCTTTCGCGCTCCGGGAGGCACACTCACCCTTGGTCCATTCGCAGGAAAACCGTCATTTCCCGCAGCGTAGCTCAGGCCCACGTTTCCAACAGGTCACCCAACAGGGTTCCAAGGCGCAGCACACCCGGAGAATCGTAAGGACCACCGTTTGCACCACCACGGTGTGTGGGAAAGTGCGGGGTGGCGTGCCCCCGACCGCAGGGCCCTGTCACCGTTGTGATTCAGTGCACGTCATGTCCTGACCGGAAGACGGGGGACGCTCCGGGGAAAAGAGGACGCATGACGCGAACGTGGAACTGGAGTTCAGTCGATTTTGCGCAGGTGGAGTTAAGCCTCGATCATAGGAGGCACGACCATGACCCCCCGCAGAACCTTCACGGTCCTTCCTCAACGTCGAGTAGGACACTTCAAGGTCCTGGTCTGGTGCATGCGGCAAACGCGACATGCTTCTGAGTACAGCGTTCCTTCTGAAGATGTGCGAGGCGTGGCCCACGCGCTCTTCCCTGCACATGTCGGTTCTGAACGGCAACGACATCCTTCAGCTCCTCTCATCTCCCGAGGTGGGAACTGCTCCCCCAACCGACTAGACTGGCTTGATCCAGTGCGGGAAGGCCCAGTACTACAACTCCCGTGACGTTACAAGCCAGTACATTCTCACCCACAGGAGGAAACCATGAGCTTTCTCAACCGTCTTAAAGATATGGCCCAACAGAGTCTCAAAGAAGGTCAGGACGCTTTTAGCCGCTTCAACAATCAAGTATTTGCAGATGCTGCCATGGCTGCTTGCGCTCTGATCGGTGCAGCAGACGGCACAATCGACCAACAGGAGCGCAGCAAGACCAGTAGCTTTATCGGCTCATCCGACAAGCTGAAAGCATTTGATGTTACTCGCCTTCGCAGCAAGTACGACGAGTACTGCGATAAAGTCACGCGCGACTTCGATTTTGGTAAGATTGAACTGATGCAGGTGATCGGCAAACTCAAGAAGCCGGAAGAAAAACGTGCTGTGGTGCAACTGGCCATGCTCATCGCTGGTGCAGACGGCACCTTTGATGAGAAGGAGCGCCTCGTGGTCCGAGATATTTCGAACGCCTTGTCGCTCGACCCAGGGGAATTTGGCGTTTAAGGCGGGTGGCCACAAAGGAGGGGAAGCGGGTGATCTCGCTTCCCCTTCTGTCGCTGAAACAGCTCCTCCTCAGCGGCCGGCATCCTTGGCGTCATGCTCACTGGCATTTTCGTGAAGTTCAGCCTTCCCACGATCGACCAAGCCCTTGCCCTTTTCAACGGCGCTCTCCATAGAATTGTTGGGGTAATGCTCCAGGAAATCCTTCCAAAGTCAGCCGCCCAGTTGTGGGGGTAGGCCACACTGGAGGGAAAGTATGGGGAAGCAACGGAAAATCTAGGCAACGGACACGAAGGAGCAGATCGTCCTAGCGGTCTTGGGCAGTCAGCTGAGCGTGGCTGAAGCTGCGCGGCAGCATGGCGTCAAAGAGAGCTTGATCCACACCAGGAAGGGCCAGTTCCTGGAGGCGGGCACGGTCCGCCTCGCCGGAGATTATCAGGGCGACCGGCAAACCGAGCTGGAACGCGAGGACGAACGCCTGAAAGTGCTCGTTGGGGAGAAGGAACCCGCTCTCTAGAACGCAAAAAAAGCACGGCGTCTCTGGGTCTGGCTCTGCTCCTCAGCATCTCTGAGGAGTTCCTTGAAGACCATCTGCACCTGAGCCTGGCCTGCTTCGCCGCGAAGCAGGTGGCCCAGCCTGGCGTGCAGGCGGCACTTCAGGGGCCTACGGCCTCCTCGCTCAGCTGCCACAACCGCCGGGCGGCGTCGCCGTCCAGTGCCTGCCGGGCGGGCTGGGCCATCCGCTCGTTCACGAAGTACCGTCCGCTGACCAACAGGCTGGGGTCGCTGGCGACGCGAAGGCTCGTCTGGGCTCCCTGCTCCGGGGTGACGGTGAAGCGGTCGGCAAGGTGGAAGCGGTTGGAAAGGCGAAACAGCCTGGCTTCCAGCCCAGTCATGTCCTGCCCGAAGCCCGAGCGCACAAAGCCCGGATGAACACTGTGGCTCAGGATGTCCGGCTCGCGCCGCGCCAGTTCAAGCGCGAAGAGGAGGTTCGCCAACTTACTCTGCCCGTACGCCCTCCACCCGTTGTAGCCGCGCCTGAACTGTGGGTCGTCGAAGTTCAGGCGCGCGAAGCGGTGCGCGACGGACGAAACCGTGACCACGCGGGGGGTTTGCGCCCGTCGTAAAAGTGGGAGAAGCTCCCGCGTCAGGAGGAACGGGGCGAGGTGGTTGAGGGCCCAAGTCATCTCGATGCCCTCGTTCGTCTCCTGCCGCCTGCTGTAGAGGGCGCCTGCGTTGTTCACAAGTACGTCGAGCCGGTCCTCGCGCTCCCGAAACTCAGCGGCGGCGCGGCTGACCTGCGCGAGTTCGGAGAGGTCTGCGAGGAGCGTTCCGGCCGCCCCAATCTCTGCGGCGACCCGCGCTGTCTTCTCTGGGTTGCGGCCCACAATCATCACACGTGCGCCCATCTTGGCGAGACCTCGCGCGGTCTCCAATCCGATGCCGTTGGTGCCACCCGTAATCAGGACGGTCTTTCCTACCATGCGCTGGGTCATGAGGTAGGGTAGCAAGGGCGCGGCTCCCCTGGCCGTCAGCATGTTCCTGCTGGGCCTGGGCTGAAACCTCGCCTTCTTCACCGGCAGCAAGGCAATGGCGCGCACCCACTGCCCAGGGTGTGACCGATGAACTGGGCTCCATTCCGGCAGGAGTCAGGACCCGCTGGGCGGCATGGTGATCGCCCATACGGGCTTTCCGGTGCTGGCCCGCCGCGCCGCCCTGGCTCTTCTTCCACCTGTTACCGCCCGACGCTATGGGCAAGGGCTAAGATCTTGTACTCGAATGCAGCTTTTAGGGCCTGTAACTCTGGTATCACGTCGAGCTGAGGAGAAAGTGCATGAGAGTAACGCAATATAATCCATAACGTATGACTGTGGTGGTGCGAGACGTGGATTTGTTTATGTGTTTGTACCGCTTTGGCTTGCCATTTGCCTTAATTGCTGGTGGAATGATTACTTTCAAATGTTTAACAGTAAGAGCCAATTTATCTTTCTAGTGGATGTGATGAGGCATGATCAAGATTATTCACCGTCCCTTCTTCGATCTCTTTAAATTTACTGGAATACTTCTATGTCGGAGTAATTATAGTGAATGATGAAGATGTATTTATATAGCAGTGATGTGTGGGAATGTGAGTTATTATATGCACCAGGCGTAAGATGTGGACTATGCAGTTCTATGGCTACAGCTTAATTATGATTCTAATTGCCATTCTTCACCGTGCATTGTGATCTGGTTCTTTCTGCCAGATTGGGAGTATGAGAAGGTTACTCGCTTTGGTCATCCTGTTACTACGCACCTCGTCTGCCACTCAGGCAATGATCTGCGGCGCCATTGACCAGGGTGCAGATCTTGAAATCATTCATCTGCGCAGAGCTCATCCAGCAAGGTGTCCTTGCGAATCCGAACGGCCGGGCGAATGCCTTTGCGACGCATAAAGCGGAACCACTCGGCACCGATGAACTCCCGGTCCACCACCAAGCCCTTCCAGCGCGCCGCTGGAAGGGCCTCCAGCACTTTAGACACAACCCACATCCGCACCCGGGTACCGCTGTTGCCCGCATGATCCAGGGCCACCCAGTACAGGGGGATCGTGAATCCGTGAACGACCGCACCCAACACCAGGAGATTGAGGGGAGATTCCCCATGTTCCCAGGTGGTGCGGTCCAGACTCATGAGGATTTTTCCCGGGGAAGGTGCGCCAACAGCAGGGCCAGGAAGACCTGAGCCGTGAGCTGCTCGTCGTGGACGGCGCGTTCCACGCGCTGTTTCTTAGCCTCAGTGGAACTGGCTCCCGGCAGATGAGGACCAAGGTCGTGGTGGTTGACACTCTGGGCAGTAATCATGGCCTTCATGCACATCCGTAGCGCGCTGGAGGATGTCGATGCGCAGAAAGGGCACATAGGTTTTAAAGTGAGCCGTCAATTCATGCGGGATTAAGATGAGTCTAGAACGTGCTTGATCCATGGAAAGAGAGTCAGCGACTTTACTTCCTGAGGGCAACTTCTAAGTATTTCACATTCTCGTACGATTAGATCTTCGACTTCTTGAAGATCTCCTATTGTTTTATTAGCCAATGGTACTTTCAGTTTCATGACCATGGGTTCTGCCGGGGAAAGCTCAGGTGTATAGGCTGGAAATGGGGGTAGAAAAATATTGGGAAGAACACTGAGTTTCTTACTCATGTGCCACCCCGCTTGGTCGAGTAGAAGCACAATAAGCTGTCGACCCTCAGGGTAGACAGCCCGACTGCATTCTCTCAGAGCGATTTCCATTGATGGGATGTTGACGGTGGGAAAGATCAGGAATTCACTTTGGCCCGTCTGAGGTTCAACGAAAATGTAGGTGTAGAGCCATTGATAACGCCAGCGTTGAGCAATCACAGGCCGCTGCCCCGAAGCGCCCAGAGGCGTTTCAACACTGGCTTAAGGCCAAAACGTCCTTCGTCCTGTACCTAAAGGAGGACTTGCTTCTCGGGGTGAGCGGCTCGAGCAACGCTCAGCGCCGCCTCGACTTTTTTATGAACGCCTCCTGTTCTTTGGGAGAAGCCGCCTCCGTAGGCGTCGGTCGAGGAACCTGAATAGGAAAGCCAAGTCTTTTCAAGTAGCCCCAGGCACACACCTCAGTCACTTCAATCCCAAAATGCTCCTGGATGTGCATCTTGACTTTCTTGCTGGTCCAGAGACCACCCGAGAGGGGTGGTCCCTGAAGAGCCTGAAATAATGCCTCTTGCTGGTCTGGATTGAGAGCAGGATCAGACTTGTTAAACTGACGCTTATCCAGAAGAGCCTGTTCGCCGTTGGCATTGTAGGCAGCAATCAACGTACTGATCGTTGTACGCGAAAATCCGGTCGCGTCAATGATCTCTGGAATTGACTTTCCTTTGCTTTTGAGCCAGATAATTTGCCAGCGGGAGCGTTCAATAGGACGTTCGGCTTGGCGATACGCCACTTCAAGCTCTTCAGATGTATGGTGCGAAATCAAGGCTGCAGCTCTCATATTCGGAACTCATCTTAACTCAGTATCAGAGGTGCAGCAAGGATGAGGTGTGGGTCGCATACCTCAACACACCGCCCCTCATCGTCCCTGTCCAGGGACACACAAGAAAACAAGTCTTCATCGTCCAAGACGGAAAAACGAAGTTGTCATCTACTGAGACTGCAGGCCTTTCTCGTTACTCTCCAGCAACGGGAGATGCGCCCCACCGCCTCTGGGGAAAGTCGAACATCCAGTCGGCCCGACTCAGTGTGTTGTACCCCAGGATCAAGTTCATGGGTCGCTCCAGGCGGGCGTTGACCCCCGACAGCTCCACACCCGCAACGCGCTGAGGCGGAAACGCTATGTTCCCAATGACCATGGCCGTCATCAAAAACATGGGCGTACTCATGCTCATTCCAGTGGCGTCGGTTCCGGTCGAGGACCCTGCCTCCTGAAAGAGTTCTGGGTACTCCCGGACAAAATCCAGATCCACAACGGTAATTCCGGCTCCCGTGTCCCACACCGCCTGTGCCTCCAGGGCTCCGAACCAGACGCTCACATACGGATGGGCGGCTTTGTCAAGCCACAACTCCTGATTCAGGCTGCTTTCTACGGTAAACCTGGCGGGGTCCACCCAGACCCGCCGCTCGCCAAAGCGGAAGAGAAGGCAGTGCTCCTTGAGCAGGTCCATGCCGATCAGTGGGTGCCCAGAGGTCTGACCAGAAGTGCGGATGACGGTCATGTCGGTCCGGACGATAGGACCGAGGACGACCCTGGGAACGGTGATCAGGTCTTCGTGAAATGCAGAGAAGACGCCCGAGCCACGGTGATTACCGGCGGTAGGATACGTGGCGGTATGGGCGTCGTAAGGGAGGGTGGTCCTTGCTGCCCCGGTGTCGAGCAGGAAGTGGTAGGGGCGCCCAGCGACGACGCCGGCCACAAAGATTTCAGCAGCGCCGGGCTCTTCGGCGTCGGGCTGAACAATGAGCTCAAAGGTGGTCATAAGGTGCTCCTGAAAACTTGCCGGGTGGTGGGTCGGATGAGCTGGGCGGGTTCCAGAGCGCCGTAACCGGTGGAGAAGGGGAAGCGACGGTAAGCTCCTCCCGGTCGCAGCGAGTCGCTGCAGTTTTGTTCATACTGCCTGCCAGATCCCTTTGGCTGTCCTCGACGAAATTGACAGGAGATGGCGGCCCACTTCCTGAACCGTTCAGGGACGTCTCACCAAGGTGCGCCAGTTCGTAGGACCCAAACAATTCTACTGATGATCGGCAGATCGCCCAGGTGGGGACGCCCTGGATAAATCAGGGAGGCAAGAGGGGCTCTAAGCGTTTCCACTGGGCATCCATGGTTTCTGGGCGTCGCCGCACGAGAATATACGGCGCTGCCGGTGAACTCTACTCCTGGCCCACAGGCCTTAGGCGCAGGGCAAGCTGTACGCAGGGAAGAGATCCTCAACTCCCACAGGAGTTCGGTCCAGCAGGGCTACCACGCAAGGCCTTATGTTTCTAAGTATCCAGAAATCTAAAGACAGGCACATAGGCGTTCCACGGCCATCATCCGGTGCTTCGCTTTTTAAAATGGGTATGGAGAATGCAGAGGTACGCGCGTTCTTTGGCAAGGTCCGTTCCACCAGAGCGACCTCTACCGTGGGGGCCTTTTTCATCCACCTCCTATACCCCTCAAAAACATTTCGAGGCCGCTTGCTGACCTTCCCAGCGCCTCATAGAATTCTCACCCACCAAACCACTCCTCCATAGCCTCGGTTGTGTCAGCCCCACCTCCACGCCCCTCCGCAAATCCTCCACTTCATCAACGGGCAACCGCCCCGGCACCCTCATTGAGCACTGCCCCGATCCCACCGTCAGCGTCCTCACCCACAACCTCACCATTACCGCCGAGTGCAGCGCCATCCTCCAAGACCACCCCTTCCTCAACCGCGAAAGGCGTTCCTTTTGTGGGCGTCGGGGCAGCGCCGGCGGCGGGAGGGGACGAGCGCAAGCATGCCTGCAGTCTAACTGTTACTTAGAGTTATAAGTAACAGTAAATCCAAACCAAGGCGGCAAGGACGCCTGTGGTGGAACAGCAGCCGGACCCCGGAGCAGGCCCCGAATTGGCCTCAGCCGCTGTGCGTTGTCTCTGCGGCAGCGTTGGCAGCCGGAAGGTTTTGGACGCCGGGGGAGTTGAGGGCCAGAACAGCGACGTCGGCCCCCCGATTGTCCATGGCCAGGCATTGGTCGGTGAAGTCGCGCACTCGGAGCGCAAAGGGACCGTCACCGAAACCGCTGCGCCCAAGGTGTGGGACGCCAGCGCATGCCCACGCTTCCAGGGCGACAGGCAATGCAATGTGTTCCTCAGGGCCGATCATTCGCAGGTTCTCTGACGTGCGCCTGAGATGAGGCCTTTAAAAGGGAAATGAAGCGATTGCCAGCAGCGCGGGTAAGGCGCGGTGGATGTCAAGGTCCTTGACACTGGGCAGGAGCTCAACGTCACGAACGGCCACCTTCAGGCAACACCACCTTTCGACGACGCGCAGGGACGTCAAGAGATAGGAGGAGGGTGTCAGACGGCCAGGGCTCGTCCGCCTGTCGCCTGTCGCCCGCAGGGACCGGACAGGAGCGGGCGGCAGTCCGCGGGGCGGGCTTTCCTCGAAGCCCATGCCACCAAGGAAGTGTCCTTGGAGCCGCTGGCCCGCGTGACTGGGTTGAGCCCATTTCAACTGATTCGGGTGTTCCGGCAGGAGGCGGGGTTGCCGCCGCATGCCCCCGAGGTGCAGGCCCGCAATGCTGCGGCGTCATCGTGGACATGGACGGTCGTTCCCTCCGGGAGTTCGAGGATGGCCAAGCGCACCTCGGCCTCAAGCTCCACGTGAATGGGTCCCAGCGGAATGGGCACCGGTCCCCAGACCCACTTGAAGTCCACCAGGTTCGGGTAAAAATGTGCGGCGGTAAAACCAGGAGCAGCGGGCGTGAGCCCAAGGAGTCCCGCACAGCAGGCGGGGGTGAAGTCTTTGGAGAAATTCGCCAGGACCGTTGATCTCGTGCGCTGCAGGTGCCCAGACTGGGGCAAGTTCGGGCTGGGCAGCAACGCCAGTCTGCCGACTTGTTCAGCCACCTGAAGGTCCGGGCTCACGCGACTGACGCTTCAGGCGCTGACCGAGCGGCGCAAACAGAGCAGCGTACTGGTGACCGCGGCGGCCAGCCCCAGCAGTGCCAGCGTTCCGCGCGCTCAGCCTACTGCGCTTCTCAGACTTCACGAACCCGTGTAGGTGATGCGGTAGATCAGGCCATTGCCGTCATCCGTGAGAAACAGGGCTCCGTCGGCGGCCACCTGCAGGTCCACCGGGCGTCCGGATGTGGTGAGGCCACCTCCCTCCAAGAAGCCGGTGAGGAAGTCCTTCACCTCGCCGGTGCCCGGATCGACCGTGATCACCTTGTACCCCGACTTGGGCAGGCGGTTCCACGAACCGTGCAGGGCCACGAACATCTGCCCCCGGTACGCGGGGGGAAACGCCGTGCCCGTGTAGAAGGCGAGCCCAAGGGGCGCGCTGTGGGCGGTCGTGGTGGCGAAAGCGGGCTGGGCCGCGCGGCAGTCCACGGCCTGCTCGGGAGCAAAGCTCTGGTCCCGCACCTGCTCGCCTCCGGCGGAATAGCAGAAGGGCCAGCCGTAGTTTCCTCCGTCCCGCAACCGGAAAAACGCCTCTGGGGGCACGTCGTTGCCCAGCAGGTCACGCCCGTTGACGGTGGCGTAGAGGGTACCGCCAGACCATTCCAGACCCACGGCGTTGCGCAGCCCCGTCGCGTAGGGTTTGCCGTTTTTTCCGTCGGCATCGTAGACCCATACGGCGGCCCGGCGGGGGTCGGACTCCAGGCAGGCATTGCAGGTGCTGCCCACCGCCACGTACATGCGGTCGTCAGGTCCGAACACCAGCGTGCGGGTCTTGTGCAGGCCTTCTGCAGGCAGATCGAGGATTTTTTCAGGCGCTCCGCTGGCACGCGTGTCTCCCGGCGCGTAGGGAAACCGCACCACGCTGTCGGTGCCCGCGACGTAGAGAAAGCCGCCGTGAAAGGCGAGGCTGTGCGGAGCGCTGAGGCCACTGGCAAAGACTTCCCGGCCCTCGGGGACGCCGTCGCCGTTGCGGTTGGGCAGCACGTCCACCTGCCCGGCGCCGCTTTCGGCGACGAACAGGTCCCCGTTGGGGGCCACGGCCATCAGACGAGGTTTGTTCAGGCCTGAGGCGTATACCGCCGCGTGAAAACCCGCAGGCAACGTCAGCCCCGTGTCCGGGCGGGAGGTTTGGGGCTTCTGGACGATGGCGCACGAGGTCAGCAGGAGGCCCAGAAGGCCGGTGAAGACCCCAGCGGTCTGCAGTGAAGAACCCATGCCTCATCTGACCCCGGGGCCATGAGGTCCGCTCATCGCCTGACTAAAGGGAGCAGACCGACAGTACGCCCTGCAGAAACATCGGGTACAGACTTCGGTGGGATCATTTGCGGGATGATTCCATCTGAGCGGAGGCGAGAAGAACGGGTCCAGACATGGAGTCGGCAAACTGGTGCTTTCCCGGGTTGTCAGTAAAACAGATGGACTCCATCTGAAAAAGGGCCGGAGATCACTTGACCTCCGGCCCCACGAAATCTTCAGAGATCTACCCGTTAAGGTTGTACACGTCCCCAGTAATTTGTTGACCGTACAAGTAGAGAGGTTGCCTTCTGAGTGGCAAGCGTAGCAGTTGCGGTCGAAGGTGCCTTTCACCACGCCGTCCATCAGCAAGTCCGCGTGCTTCTTCCAACGGAAGTTCTCGTACCAAGACGGCGCATTGCAAGCACGTCGGTGCGGATCTATGCGTCCTTGGCAAGCAGCTCAGGCGTGATGTTTACCGTTCCAGGATTACCGCTGTAGTTCAGGCGCCGGAAGGTTTCACCCCAATGACCGCGTTGCCGTACACCTCGCGAAAGCGCAGCTCCACCTTCTTGCTCGGGATGGCGGTGCAGCGGCGGGTCTGGTCGGCGTAGGTCCGGTGAACGCGCATGAGTGAGTCGTCCCGGTAAGTGGTGGTGTGGGCCACCGACATCAAGCTGCTGAGCGAGATGTGCCGGGCGTCGAAGTAGCGCTGGAAATTCCCGCTCTTAGGCACCGCGGTCTGAGGCCCTGCCGGGCCACCCGCCGCATATACCGTGATGCGGCTTGAATTCATCACCTCTTTGTCGCGTGTGGACATGCCGGCAGTGCCCCGCTTGAAGTAAGGTTCACGGCCGCTTCCAGTTTGCTGCTGGCACTGGAACGGACGCGGAGGAGAAGCATACGCCCCGGCGTTGTGCCCGGGTCATCACTGCCTGGACTGCGGGACGCCCCATCTTGTACGCACCAATGGCAAGGCACAGCGGCCTGTTCGGGGCGTGGAAAGGGGACCAAATCCACACACGGACCTGGCCCCCCTCCCCCTTCACCCGTCGGGCCTTACCAGAACACCGTCGCCACCCCCGAAGCGGGGAGCGTCTGGGTGACGGACTTGCCCGCCCAGACCATCTTGAAGGTGGCCGCAACGCTTCCCTGATTAAGCACCACGAGGGCCTTGGCCCCGTTGGCGTTGCGGAAGGCCACCCCAATAAACCGCCCGTCACTCGAATCTGTGGTGCCGATGCGAACCGCGCCAGGCCACACGAAGCGCGCGAAGTGGGCGAGGGCGTAGTACTCCTCGTTGTAGGTCACGGCTCCATTGGTCTGGTTGATGGTGATCACGCCCCGGCAGTTGGAACAGCCCCCCGTGTGCGGATTGCCGCTGGGGTCCTGCGCCAAGCTCCAAAACAGCACCGTCTTGGCCCAGTTCCGGGTGCCGCCGATAAGCATGTTCTGCATGTTCCACTTCAGGTTGGCGCCGAAACTGCTGTTGGCGAAGGTGCCTGAGCATTCGGTGAGGTAGATGTCCTTGCCCGGGTAGGCGCTGTGCACGCCGCTCATCGCGCTTGGGTTGCCGCTGTAGCAGTGCCACGCCGAGCCCGCATAGGAGGCCTGGCCCTCGTTCATCACGGCTCTGGGGTACCAGTCCATGTCCCAGTTGTGGTCGAAGGAGAGGAGTTTCACGCCCGTACCGCCCATGCGCGGAGCGAGGTGGTCGCGCACGAAATTCAGTTCGTCGTACCACTCGTACTTCATTCCGGGGTAGCTGCCAGGCTCGAACTGGGGCTCGTTCTGAACTGTCATGGCGTGGAAGGGCACGCCGTTTGCCGCATAGGCGTCGTACACCTTGCGCAGGTACGTGGCGTACAGGGGGTAGTACGTCTGGTTCAGCTTACCGGTGTACAGGCTGCCGCTCGTCTTCATCCACGCGGGGGCGCTCCAGGGCGTGCCCATGTACTTCAGGCCCGAATCGATGGATTTGGCCTGTTTGGCGATGGGAATGATGTAGGCGAGGTCGTGGCCGATAGAAAAGCGCGTGAGGTTGGGGTCCGCCGCGCCGTCGTCGTAGGTGTAGTGGCTCAGCGCCATGTCGCTGCCCCCCAGCGGCAGACGCAGGTAGCTGATCCCCGCATTCCCGTCGTTGAACCCGAACAGGTTCTGCATGACGGTGCTCCGCTGCGCCGCCGAGAGCTTGTTCTGGATCAGCCACGCCGCCGAGTCGGTCAGCGAAGCGCCGAAGCCGTCAATGGTCTGGTACGTCGTCCCCTCACTGACCGTCAGCGTGGAGGGCGTGACCGAAGCGTCTGCCGAGAAGCTCCGGCTGCCGTCCCATGAGATCAGGCGGCTGCGGTCCGGGTACGTCACCCACACGTCGGCGGCGGTGGCCGACTGGCCGTGCAGTGTCAAGCCCGGCTGGGGTGAAACGCCCGTCTGCGGTGAGGAGGGCGGCGGAGCACCACACCCCGCAAGCGCGAGGGTCAGCAGCAGAAAGGGACGGAACTTCGCGTAAGACATGCGGGTCTCCTTGAAGAGAGGGATAAGAACGCTGGGGCGACGGCGTGGCATGGACTTCATCCAGGGAGGTAAGCGCTTTCCCGATGCGCGAAAACCATGCATACCAAAGAGAGAAATCGGTATGTAAGCGCTTACAAATTATTGAATTGAAGAGGCCTCGTTTAGGGTACGTCCCACCCTCCAACAAGTCAATCTGGAGGGGCCCGTGTCATGAGCGGTAAAGGACTTGACCTTGCCGCCTCTCAACACGGCGGGGAGGGCATGATGCGGCAGGGCCGCTGTCAGATGCTGCCGCTCGCGGTATTCTCAGCCCTTCTTGCGCCCCCTTGCGTTGGAGCGTACGGTGGGAACGGGGGCCGTCGATTCCCGCTCCACCAGCGCGGCCCGGAAGGTGGGCATGCTGGGCTGCTCCCCGCGCAGCAGTGCGAGCACCATCGCTGCCGCCGCCTGGCCCATGTCCCCGGTGGGTTGCCGAACGGTGGTCAGCGGCGGACGCTCGAAGGCGCTGCCGGGAATGTCGTCGAAGCCCACCACCGAGAGGTCGGTGGGCACCCGCAGGCCCCGGCGAAACAGCGCGAGTTGCGCCCCCGCCGAGGACTGATCGTTGGCGGCAAAAATAGCGGTGAAGGGCACGCCCGCCGCAAGCAGGGCCTCGGTGGCCGCGTGGCCGCCCGCCTCGCTGAAGTCGCCGGGAACGATCAGTTCAGGAGCCTCAGGGACGCCCGCATCCCGCAGCGCCCGGCGGTAACCGGCGAGGCGGGCCCGAGCGTCGGCGTGGTCCTCCGGGCCTGCCAGATGCACGATGCGGCGGTGTCCCAGGGCCAGCAGGTGGTGGGTGGCCTGCTCGGCCCCCACGGTCTGGTCCACCTCCAGGCACTGGCCCTCCAGGCCGGGCAACTCGCGACCCAGCACCACCAGCGGCATTAACCCTGCAAGCTCGCGTAGGCGGTCCAGGGGCGTATTGCCGCCCAGCACGATCATGGCATCTACCCGCCGCGAGACGAGCAGGTCCAGCGAGTCGGATGCGCTGCTTACCCGCCACTCCTCACTGGCGAAGACCGGGTGGTAGCCGCTGCCGCCGAAGCCCCGCTCCACCCCACGCAGCACAGCGCTGTAAAACGGGCTGGCGATGTCTGGGGTCAGCACGCCCACGCTCATGGTGCTGCCGCGCGCCAAGGCCTGCGCCATCATGTTGGGGCGGTAACCCAGCCGCTCAATGGCTTCCATCACCGCCGCGCGTTTGTGGGCGCTGACCGTGCCCGTGCCGTTGATGATCCGGGACACGGTGGCCGTGGACACCCGCGCGGCGCGGGCCACCTGTTCCAGGGTGAGGGATTCGGGCAAGGTCAGGGCTCCTTCCCCGGCAGTGTAGAGCCTTGAACGGCGAGCAGCCCCCGAGCCCCGCGCTGCGCGGCTCCCTGCGTACGGCGCGCAAAGGGGGAGGCAAAGCGCTGCGTCAGCGTCTGAACTGAAACCAGTTGAAGTTCAGGCCGCCGTCGCGGAACACGGCGTAGACCTTCTGAATGCCCGTTGAGGCCTCCTGGAGATCTGCGCGCAGCGTCTTCCAGGTCTGCCAGCCGCCCGTGCCTGGAGCGGTAACGGAAGCGAGCAGGGGACCGTCCGGCGCGTCGAGATGGAGTTCGAGGGTTCCCCCCTGGGCACCGCTCGCCAGCCGGAAGTCCACGCCCTTCCCTTTGCCTGTGCCGAAGTCCACGCGTTGAAAGGCGAGGTAGTCTCCCCCATCCGTGTGGCCCACGTCGCGGCCCCCACCCTCGTCGCTGCTGGACTCGGTCTGAATGCCCTGCACCGCGCTGTAGTTTTCGGCCTCGATGCGGGTGTAGGCGTCCAGCGGTGGCGCGGTGGGGGCCGGCGCGTCCGAGCCCATGCCCGTCCAGGTGTAGGTGGCGACCGAGGCGGCGGGCAGCGTGGTGTAGAACGACGAGCCATTTTCCTTGACCTTGAAGGTCAGCGGTGAGGACGCCGTGTTGAGCACGATCAGCGCTTTGCTGCCGTCCGGGTTGCGGAAGGCCACGCTCTGCAGGGTGCCGGCGTCGGCGTTGTAGGTCGCGCTGCTTACCCGGTAGGCCCCGGGACGCACTGCCCGTCCGTACTGCGCCAGCACGTAGTACTCGACGTTCCTGTCCACCTTGCCAGTATCTTGATGGATCGTCACCACGCCCCGGCAGTCGCCGCAACCACCCGTGTGCGGCCCATGGTTCCCGTCGAGCGCCAGGTTCCACAGCAGCACCGTCTTGGCCCAGTTGCGCGGCGCACCGATCAACAGATTCTGGGTGTTCCACTTGAGGTTGTCGGCGAAGTTGTCGGCCCAGTACCCGCCCGAGCATTCGGTGAAGTAGAGGTTTTTGCCCGGAAAGGTGTCGTGGACCTGGCTCTGCGCGTCCACGTCGCCCCCATAACAGTGAAAGGCCGTGCCGTCGAGGTCGCGTGAGGCCCCCGCGTCTTGCAGCAGTTCCAGCGGGTAGGTCCACTCGTCCCAGTTGTGGTCCCAGCCGATGATCTTGGTGTTCAGGCCCGCCTGCCGCAGCGTTGGCCCCAGGTGGTCGCGGATAAAGGCGGCGGCCTCCCCGGCTTCCACGCGCATGCCTGGGTAATTGTCGGGCTCAGCGTGCGGCTCGTTCTGCACCGTCACCGGATCGATGGGCACGCCCGCCTGGGCATATGCCTCGATGAACCTGCGGAAATACTGGGCGTAGACGGGGTAGTTCTCAGGCTTCAGTTTGCCCTTGATCAGGCTGTCCGTGGTCTTCATCCAGCCCGGCGCACTCCAGGGGGAGGCCATGAACTTGAGGCCCGGGTTGATCTGCCGGGCCTGCTGGGCAACTGGCAGGATGTACGCGCGGTCGTGCTCGACGCTGAAGTGCGCGAGGGTGGGGTCCGTCTGTCCAGCCGGCACGTCGTCGTAGGAGTAGTGGGTCAGGGCGAAGTCGCTCGCACCCATCGGCAGCCGCAGCCCGTCCAGTCCAGCCCCAGCGGTGCCAAAGAGGTCGCGCAGCAGGGAGGTCCGTGCGTCGGCGCTGAGCTTGTTCTGAATCAACCACGCGCTGGCGTCTGTCAGGGCCGCGCCCACCCCGTCCATCTGCTGGTCGGTGCGGGTGGTGTCCACCGTGACCGTGGGGTAGGTCTCCCCGCCGTCGCGGCTGAAGTGGGCGCTGGACTCGGTGCTCAGGAGGCGCGACTGGTCGCCCGTGGTGAGCAGCACGCCCACCGCGCTGGCAGGCTGAGTATGCTCCCCACCACCGCTTCCGGGAACCGTGACGGGCTGGCAGGCCATGAGGCCGAGCGTGAGGGCCATGAGGCCGGTGGTGGGGGCAAAACGTAGGCGAGGTAGACCAGAAAAAGACATGGATTCTCCTTCGCTGCTTCACCCGGAAGCAGTCCTGAGCGGTACGGAGGCCACGAAAAGCGTTTTATTTTGTAAGCGCTTACAAGCGCAGCAGAAAAGAAAGTACGCCTTGGCCTGCCGTATTCCGCACGGACAGTGGCTCCAGAGTGGAGGTCTACGCTCTGCTGTAGCGCGACATTAGAACGTTGGTGCTGGGTGTCAAGCAACAAGGTCGGGGGGCGTCTCCTGCAGCGAGGGAAACCGCACGACCTCACGCCATGCCCTATCCCCACGAGCATGACCTCGACCATTACGCATTTTTACGTTCAGGACGGCAGAATAAGAATGAAATGACGGAAAAGAAAAAGGTTCAGTGGCTACCGACGGGGTGGACGGTGGCTCCTGCAGCGACGACGCCCGAAGGCTTGGGTTCCCGGCCCAGCGTTGCCGTGGCGTTGAGGCGCGCGGTGGGGGGCAATCTCTGCCTGGCGACCCATGAGGGCGTGCTGTACATTGCGCCGGTTTCACCCGGTGCGGTCGTGACGGACGCCGACCGTGACGTCGCTCAGGCGCTTGGCTATTGGGGGCCTCTGCCGATCTACGCGCCCGTCTGACCTTACACCCACCGTTCCGGTCCGTTGGCGTGGGCCCGGCAGGAGCACACCAACATGGGCGAGAAACGCGGCATCCCCAACTATGAACAGGTCCCATCCCCCTCACCGCCCTCCTGAAATGCAAGGGCAAGGACGCCGAACCCTCTGTACGAACGCGCGCTGCGTCCGCACCGCGCCAGAGCCCGAGGCGCCGTGACGGCCCCCGGTCTTCCCCACTCTGCCAGCCTCCACCTCACCGGCTGGGCCGCTCTCTACGAGCGCGGTGTGCGCATCCGCACCAACCGGCAGACTGAGGTACCCCAGCGCGTCACGGTCCACCCGGCACCACTCCGGACGACACCTTGGCCTCCGCAAGGGCGGACAACACCAACAAGGCGCCGCTGAGCCTGTTCAGCAGCGCCAGCCCCGCCGATCTCAAGGGGGTTTTTCATCACGTCTTTCGTGAAAGACGCGGTGCGCGCCCGGCAATGGGTGGCCGCCCGTGCGCCTGACCACCCCCCGCTTCAAAGGCGCGGATGGACCATGTCCACCGAGAGCGTCATGCCGGTCCTGTACGCGCTGCCCCGCACGTTGGGCCAGGTCGGCGCCGGCCCCTTGCGCGGGATTGAGCGTGCCGTGAACCTGGAGCGTCCCTGGGGCACCTCAAAGGGAAGCTGGGACTGACGCAGTTTGGTTGGCTGTCCCTTGGCGCCGTCGGTGGGCGGTCCCGCCGGAGTCAGGGTGAGCTCCACGTCTCCGTACTCGGGCATCTCCCCGGCTTCCGGAAGCCCGAGTTGGGCAGAGAACCGTGCACCGTCCTCCCCACCACCCAGCGGCTTACCGGTGAAGGGTGAAGTCACGCACCGCGCCGTCCTTGCCCAGGAAGGCGGCCGTACCGCTCACCTCAGGGTCTATTACCGCGTTGTCGGCCCCGACACACCCACCTGTTGTGAACACCTCCAGGGGGTTCTTCACCACGCAGGTCATGCGGAAGGGGGGAGGTCTTCGTGGGTGCCACTCGCGTCTGGCTCTGCGTGCTGGCGTACGCATGGGAGAATCTACACGGAAAGCGCGAGGGTCAGTCGGGCCGTGCTGGCAGCGTAGGTTCTTCTTCTGTGCGGGGCAAGGAGCGCTATTGCAGGTCAGCGGAACGAGGCGCGGAGGTTCGTCCTGGTGCCCACTCAGGGGTTGTTCAGGAAGAGTTCGAGGGTCTGGCCGGAGTGGCTGTCATCGGTAAACTCCGCCAGGACGCTGCTCGCCTCGCCCTTCTGCTGGCGAGAGCCGAGCAGAAGTCGCTGCTTGACTCCGTTCAGGATGTGCGTGGCGCTGACCCTGTACCGTCCCAGCGAGATGTTCGGAACGCCAGACCCCATGACGAACTTGCGTGTAAAGGGTGCGGTGCTGCCCGCTGCGTTCGGGCCGTCGGGGGTGAAGGTGAATTCCAGGCTGTCGTAATCGACTTCCACCGCTGAGTGCGCCACGTAGGTGTACACCTTGCCGGTCGCGTTCGTGCTGGCTTTATAAGTGAAGTTCCGGACGGCGCCTTTCGAACCGTCGAAGGGCGTGTCGTTGTCCGGCTTGAGGCGCACCTCGAACGGCTGTCCACCGGCCTCTCCGCGCAGGTAAGCGCCTGCGTTCCAGGTGCCGGACCGGTGCGCGAGGGCGATGGAGTATCTCCCCTGGTTGTCGGACTTCCCCACAGCGTTCACGTTGTAGTAGGCGGTGTGGTCTGCGAAGACCTCGGCCCCGGCGATGGGGTTGCCCTTCTCGTCGCGCACCTCGCCTGTCATGACATAGGGCCCGGCTTTCACCCCAGCCGTTCCGGCTCCAGCGTCCGTGACACGCGCGAGGCTGACCGCCGTCTGCTTGCCCTTCGGGGAGATGTTGAATCCAGTGAGGGTGCTGCCCTTCAGGAGGGCTTTGACCGTCTGCACCTCTTTCGCATACGTGTACTTAAAGGTCACGAGGCTCTTGGCGGCATCCCAGGTGCCCCGAAAGGGAAAGTCAATCTTGCCCAAGCGTAAAACACCGACGACGCTGTTGCCCTGGACCCTGAAATTGGCGTCCAGCCCGTAGAAGCCATCGAGCTTGCCCTTCCAGGCACCACTCAGGGTGCTGGCAGGCGCGGCGACGGGGGTTCCGGTGAGGGCAGTGGACACAGGGGCGACGGACAGCGCGAGGAGGGCGAGGGCCAGCAGTCGGGCGTGGGTCATGGTGGTCTCCAGTGGCGCAAAGCGGGTGCGCTTGAACTGACCAGATGATGCAGCGGGCAAGATGATCGGCCGATGGTGGGTGAAGCCCTCTGCCAGCACCGGTTTGGCTGTTCAGGCCACCCGGCATCCCGTCATGTGGTCATCGTCCCCCCGGCGTCACCGTAGGGCCATGCGCAGAACACGCCGACCACTGGCCCTCGCCGCCGCCCGCCTTCCTCGCCTTCGCCCACCCTGGCTGCTGGGCCGTGGATGTCGCTGAGCAACCAGACCATCCCTGGGCCCCGAGGCGGAGATGCGCAAACAGGGTCGGCAAACGTTTGTACGGATACCTGCAGGTCCGCTGCGCGACTGCACGGCCCCGGGCCTGCCCCTGGGCGGCAGCCTCGCCATCATCAAGTCGCTCGAAGACATGCTGATGGCGATGGCGCCCGCCTGCTCCCTCCTGTGGGTAACCTCAACGGAGGCGGGGAGAGCGCCTCCTCTCCTGCCACAGCCGCCACAGTGGCAGCGCCCAGGAGCTCAGGCCCACGGTTGTGCACAGCCCCGGCGCCCACGCCGGCCATCCACTTCCTGCGCCGTACAGGGCCACCAACACCAGCAGCAGCCCCCGCGTGAAGGGGTGGGCGAGGGCGAGGAGCACGGCGCGGAGGCAGAGGTCGATGAGGGCGTCCATGGACGTACCGTAGCGGCGGGCGGATGATTGAGCCGTGATGCCCACGCCGAAAAGCCCAGACCTTCGGAACCAGGACTGGGATGGACACAGCGAGGTCAGGGTGGCTTGGTACTGAACGACATGCGGATGCCGCATATGTTGTTCCCGGAGGTGTTCACCGCTGAGGGGCCCCGCGCCCCGTTGCCCTCCGCCTGCACGAGATAGGTGCTCTCCTGGCCAAGGGTGACGGACTTGCGCAAAGTCCTGCCCGCTAGTGGGTCACTTGCTTTGGGTATAGGCTTTTAGGGTGCCGCGTGTCCAGAAAAACCCTTTACGAACCCTGACCGAAGAGGAACGCGCGACCTTGGAGCGATTGAGCCGTTCGCATCACACCGCAGCGATTGTCGTCGGCCGGGCGAAGACGATTCTCGCGGTGTCGACCGGCATGGCCTATACCGAAGCGGCTCGGTTGTGCGGACGACGATCCGGTGAGGGGGTCGCGCGTCTGGTCTCCCGCCTCAATCAACACGGGTTAAACGCACTCGAAACTCGTCCAGGTGGACGTCCTCCCGTCGTCTACGGTTCCGCTGAGCGGAACCGTATCTTAGAGACAGCGCGTCGTACCCCCGATCGGGAGCAAGACGGCACGGCCACCTGGTCTCTGGTGACCCTGCAAAAGGTGCTGCGTCGTGAACCCGGATTTGAACGCTTGAGCACGTTCACCATCTTGGGTGTCTTACACGAAGCCGGGCTGACCTGGCAGCGGGACCGAACCTGGTGCGAAACGGGAAAGGCCAGACGACAACGCAAAACCGGCGTGGTCATTGTCCACGATCCAGATACCGAGGCCAAAAAAAAACTGATCGAACGCGCATACCTTGAAGGGGAACAAGGTGGCCTGGCGGTGTGGGTCGAAGACGAAGCCGGACCCTACCAGGCCATTTTCCAGCCTGGGAGCGCCTGGCAACCTGCAGGACAACCGACGCGTCTCCCACACGAGGATGTCCGCGCAGGGACGGCGAAGTTGCTGACCCTCTTTCATCCTGCCAGCGGTCAGCTCCGTGTTCGTGGAGTGACCAGCTGTACGAATGCGGTGCTTCACCCTTGGCGGCAACAGACCCTCTCTGAAGTGCTCCAACGCCTGCCGGTGGCAACGGTGTTGCCACCGGCAGACAACCGTGCGGTGTGGGAAAGGTGGCAAGAAGGACTGAGCGTCAAATTCACGCTGCTCGACACCTTGCCTCCTCTTCGAATGTTATTGGTACTCGACAATCTCGTCGGACATAAGACACCAGACCTGGTCTGCTGGTTGATGCGGCATGGCATCATGCCGCTGTACACGCCCGTCGCAGGCAGTTGGCTCAACATGGCCGAGTCCATCCAGCGCATCCTGGTTCGTCGAGCATTGGCCGGTCAATCGCCGACCAGCCCGGCACAAATCATCCAATGGCTGGAAGCCACTGCTCGAGGATGGAATGCACATCCCACTCCGTTCGTTTGGGCTGGAAAAAGAAGGGCTCGCCGTCAGCGAGCCTATGCCAGGCGACACCCCCTGGGAGGCTCGGGAGCGACGACCCTTCAGGTCGTTCAGTGAATGCCTACACCCATGCCAAGTGACCCACTAGTCCTGCTGATGGGCACATGTGAGGCGTTCTAAGGCCGCGATTACCGCAGGGTCAAATTGCCGGCCAGCCTGCGTCCTGATTTCGGTCATAGCCGCCTCAAACGACCAGGCCTGCTTGTAGGGCCTCTCGCTGGTCAACGCGTCCAATACATCCGCGACCGCCACAATTCGGCCGGTGATGGGAATTGTTTCACCGGCCAGGCCCGCCGGGTAACCGGTGCCGTCCCAGCGTTCGTGGTGGGTACGCGCTATTTCTTCGGCCACCATGACCAGCGGTGAATTTCCCCCTTCCAGAATGCTCGCTCCAATGGTGGTGTGGGCCTTGACCAACTCGAACTCTTCCGGGGTCAGGCGGCCTGGCTTCAGCAAGATCGAGTCGGAGATGCCAATCTTACCTACGTCGTGCATAGGTGCGGCGCGCCCAATCAAGGCGACCGTTTCGTCAGGCAGGTTCAACTCCCGGGCAATACCAGCAGCGGTCATCGCAACGCGGTTCATGTGTTCACCGGTATCATCATCACGGTATTCGGCGGCGCGTGCGAGCCGCGCCAGAATCTCGAATTGCGCCGCTTCCACCTGATCCCGTAGGGTTTGGTTGTACCCGCGAATGATGGCTTCATCCTGCTTGCGTTGCGTGATGTCGAACGCAGCGCCAATTAGCCCAGCCGCGTTTCCGCTCGGATCACGGTACACGTCTTTGCTCGTCCAGAAGTGCCGGTAGGTACCGTCCGGGAATTTTTCAGTGAACTCCGTGACCATAGGTGTTCCGGTTTCCAGCACAGCCTCGTCTCGCTGACGCCGGGCAGCCATGCTGGCAGGAAAGAAATCTTCGTCTGTTCGGCCCAGGATGGCCTCCATCGGTTGACCAAGCCGGGCGGCACCAGTCGTGTTCATCATCACGTACTGCCGCTCCAGATTCTTGACGAATATGGTTTCCGGAACACTGTCAACCACTGCCCGCAGCAGGGAGTAGCTGGCCTTCATGGCCTCACGCGCAGCGCGCACTTCGGTGAGGTCACGGATATACACCGTGAACAGCTGCTCGTCATCCACGTAGAAGGATGTCACGGTGTACTCGCAGTGAAGGGTCTCTCCTCCGCGCCGCAAAATGGGCAGCTCGATTCGGCGTTGCCCAGCCGTCTGCTCCTGACCAAGCTGCGCAACGCCGAGTTTGTGTCGGTTGTAGTCGCCGGGCGGCACGATTAATCTCATCAGGTCCGCACCCAGAACGTCCTCACGGTTGTAACCGAGCAGCTGTTCGGCGCTTGGGTTCCATTCGAGAACGCACCCGTCATGGTCCACAATGACCATCGCGTCCAGAGAAGCCTTGACCACCGCTGTATGAACATGCCGTTCGCGCGCCTGTTCAGCAAGGGCACAGCGCAACTCCAGCTCGCTGACAACGCCGTCCGCCAAGGCCTGCAGGGTGGCCGTCTGTTCTGGCGTCAGGGAGGGGCGTGGGACCGTATCCAAAATGCAAAGTGTACCGACTTTGTGACCGTCCGGCGTCACCAGAGGCGCTCCCGCATAAAAACGGATGTGAAGTGGTCCCGTGACCAACGGGTTTTGCGCGAACCGCTCGTCGAGCGTGGTATCTGGCACGATCAGGACGCCATCGTGCTCCAAGGCATGCGTGCACATCGAGATTGAGCGATCTGTTTCCCGCATGTCAACGCCGTAACACGCTTTAAACCATTGCCGCCGGACATCCACCAAGGACACCAGGGCGATCGGCACACCGTACACCTGGGCTGCAACCTGCACGGCCCGGTCAAAGGCAGCTTCGGGAGGCGTACCGAGCACCGCGTACCGGCGCAGTGCGGCGAGCCTCGCCGCCTCCAGGGGGAATGTGGAGAGATCACCGAGCATTCCTTAAAAGGTAGGTGAGTACCTCTCTCCCAACTCTGACGCTGGGAGAGCGTTGCGCCTGGACCAGAGCACCTGTCCGAATGAAGCGGTGGGTGGAAGGGCACCGCTCACCGCTTCATTCTCTCCAATGCGCATTCAGGTTCGCTTCCCCTGCGCGGTCAAAAAAATCCTCTTTTTGACAACTGCTTTAGCGGGCATGCCGAGCAGGCCGGCCTGCTCTTATTCGGGGCATCGCCGCAGCCATTTCAGGAAGTTGGGCGACGAGAGTTACGTTGCTGCGTTCTCCTGAAGCCACCGGAATAACGCTTGTTGTTCCTCAGGGAACGTCATACCGAGGTGCTCAGCAGCCCACACGACTGCGCAGAGGGTGTCGGGGGCTGCCAAACGCTCCATCAGCGTCTGCTCGGCAGACGTCAGGGGACGACCATCGCCGGTGAAAAGGGCACCTGCCAGATCAGCACGCGTAATGGGGGCCCGGAGCCAGACCCTTATGATGTCCTGAACGGAGAGCCTGGAGCGTGCGTGCTCAAAATCAATCCCCGTGAACCCGGGAGCGTGTTTGGGATTGAGCAACCAGTTGCGGGCGCTGTGGCCGTCATGCCGGGGTACAACGGCGGGGAAAGCGAGAATAAGGAGTTCTGGGATTTGTGCCCCGATCCAGGCAAGTTCCCCAGACGAGCAGGAGTCCCGACGCAGCTTCGGGCGTATCAACCGGGAGCTCGCCCCTCGTTCATCTTCTGAATCCTTCGGCGTGGGAGGAAGACCGTGCAAGTGCCTTGGCCAGAGTCCGGCCTGGGGTATGCGGTGCGTTCGGTGTGCCTGTCCGTACGGAGGCCGTCAAGAACATGTCCCTCGCCGGCACCCAGCGCCAAGATGCGGGGGACCTCATCCAACCCCAGCAGCGGTCGGTGGAGCTCAGCCTTCAGGCAGTTGAGGTAGCCACCGCCGATAGGCCCGAACTTCACGGCGGAACTTGTGCTCTTCGCGGTGCCTCTTTGCAAAGCAGCGGTGACCGGAGGTGACGTGCACTTCCCATACCTGCGACTCGCCATGCTTCCGGCTGCGGCCAGCGACATGAAGGGCAGACCCAAAACGGACTCGGGCAGGGGCGTGAGAGGGCCGTTCAAGGCGGCGGGAAGGGACACGCTGATAACCCTGTCCGGTGCTTTTCCCCAGGGTTCCCAGGGCTACGCCACCGCCCGGGCCATCAAAACGCGCTCCCTGGGCCTCGTCACCACCTGTGAAGGCTTCGCTCTATCCCGCGCTGCACATCCGCTGGACTGCGGGTAGAGGTCATGGGGCAGAGGGGGAAATATACGCGAGCCGGTTCTTCTCCACCTCCCTGGCGCCCACTCCCAACCATAAGGATTCCGTGAATCCGTGATGAGATAAGGGGTCAACCCGAGCGGACGTGCAACGCTGCGCCGCAGAGCGAGCAGGAAAAACGGTGACACAGTGGCGTGGAATCACCGGGGCGAACGAAATGGATGATCCGGAAGCCGCCTCACCTCGTCACTCTCTCCCCTTCCTCAACCCCACATCACTGGTGAGCGCTGCTCATTCGGCGTGTCCTGTACCGTCCACAGCGCTCACCCAGGCTTGACGCCTCCCGAAGGGGTCTCTGGGAGACTTTCCCAGCTTGAAGACTGGTTTCGTCCGGTGCGTTTGGCGCGGTACAGCGCCTGATCTGCCCGTCCGATCAGCACTTCGGGGGCCGTCTGGATGGTGGGCGTCAAAGTTGCGGCACCGACGCTTACAGTAATGTGCGGCGCGACGCCCGACTTCTCGTGCGGCAACTCCAGCTCACGCACGCGGGTGAGCAGTCTCTGCGCCACAAAATCCGCTCCGGTGGCGTCCGTACCCGGTAGGATCATCACGAACTCCTCGCCACCGTAGCGGGCGGTGAAGTCGCTGCGGTTGCGCCCGCAGGTGCTCAGGGTCCTGGCGATCTCCTTGAGGCATTCGTCGCCCGCGAGATGCCCGTAATAATCGTTGTACTGCTTGAAAAAATCGATGTCGCACAGCAGCAGGCTGATAGGGCGGCGGGCGAGTTGATGGTTCGCCCACTCCCGCTGAAGGTAAGACGTAAATGCTGCCCGGTTGAAAATTCCCGTGAGGGCATCGGTGGACGCGGAGACGGAGAGCTCTTGGTTCAAAGAGCGGAGGATGTTCTCGGCCCGCAGGCGTACGGCAATCTCGTCTTGCAGTTCCTGAGTGCGCTCCCGGACTTCCTCCTCGAGCTGCTGCGTGTACCGATGCTGCTGCTGCGCCGAGTGCAAGTGATGAAGCCCTGCGCTCAGTGTGTACCGTACCTGCTCGACATTGAAATGGTCTACGGGAGGTTTCTCGAACAGCAGTATCCCGAAGTGCAGGTCTGCGGTGTGCAGCGGGAGCACCAGCCAGTGCCCACGGTTCAGCTCATGCAGGAGCGCTTCTGGGAGGAGCTGCCTGCTGGGGTAGGCCTTCCCGGGCGCTGCGCCGTTCAGCGAGGTGCTGAGCAGGGACGCTGTGGACGCCGGCTGTGAACCCGCCTCCTTAAACAGCGCCACCGCATACCGGTCGACGTCCAGCGACCGCATGTATTTCCCCACTTCGGCTTGAAAGGTTTCCAACGTATCGTGGGAGGAAAGGGAAAGCTCCAACTGGGAACTGACCTGATTGTTGCGGCTCAAGGCCTGCTGTGCAGATGAATGGCCGGGATCGGGCGGCGCGATCATGCGCAGGGCCACCATCAGGAGCGACGCCAGGCGAGAAGCCTGCATAGCCGATTGTGGCAGCGTGGTGGCGTGGGCGCGCAGTCCCAGCATGATGGCTGCGAGCCCTGCCTGGTCGTAATCCAATTGACGCACCTGCTTGCGCCAGCATTCCAGGAATGCCTTTGCGTTCACCTGGTCTTTCGCTGCCAGCAGGAATGCGGACAGCAGTTCCTGTTCCACCTGCACCTCACAGGTTTTCACGATCCACTCCGGCAGGGCGCCGCACGACTTGCGCTTCTTGAGCGTCGCTGCCAACACCACTTCGTCGGGAACGTCCCATCCTGCCGTCAGGTCCAGGAGGAGTTCTGCCGCCACCCTGCCTTTCTCGCGGGTCGGCTGCGCCACCGTCGTGAGCGGGGGGGAACTGTGCCTCGCCTCGTCCACATCATCGAAGCCGACCACAGCCACGTCCTCTGGGACATGAAGCCCCAACCGGGTGAGCGCGTCGATGACTCCAAAAGCCATCTCGTCATTTGCGCAGACCACCGCTTCAAAATCCCGGTCATGCTCCAACAGCTTCGTAATTTCTTGCGCCGCTTTGGGACCGAAAAAATCACCCGTCAGTATTCTGTGAGGTGGAATGCTCATTCCATGCGCCGAGAGGTAGTCGATCACCGCATCGCGCCGCAGCTGGCCCTCTTCGTTGCCGGCCATTCCGCCCATAAACACAAACCTCTTCAGGCCCTGACCGTGAACCAGGTGCGCCATCAACTCGGTCATTCCCCGGACAGGGTCCACGCGTACGCTCGGAATGCCCGGCAACGCCCGGCTCACCGCCACCTTCGGCAGGGGGAACCTGCGCAGGAAGTCCAGAAATGCCCCGTCTCCGACCTGCCGGGCGATCGACGCTGCACTGACGATCATTCCCACGTACCGCTCAGGATCAAGCAAATCGTAGACGTCGTTCGCTTTCTGGTACAGCGGCGTCTCTGGTTCCAGGTGACGGCCAACAAAGGTTACTGAAGACACCCCAGCTGCGTTCAGGGCTTCGTGGTAACCGTGTTGGAGTTGAAGCTGGTAGTCATAAAGGAAATCCACCAGGATGGCGACGCGACGCGGCTCGAGCAATCCCAACTGGAGGTTGTGCACTTTCCCATTCTACGAAGCGGCTATGACAACATTCCAACGTCAATGCGTGAAAAAGGCGGCATGGTTCGCGTGCCCCAGCGCCGGATTCTGTGGCCCGAAGAGGAGGTGACGCCAAGGAAAACGGGGAGCCCTCTGCAGTATGTCAAGGAGAGGAGCTGACTGCCCTTCAAAACGTGTGCAGGAAGTGAAAAAGTCGGCCCCAGTCGGGTGTATCTGCGATGAGCGCGCCCAGGAGCAGGGCGCCCTCACGATACCTTGCAGACCGCCTTGCGGTCTGCGTTCCCCTTAGATGCCCGACGTCTGTCGGTCTTCGCTGCCCTGATTCTCCCAGTGATCCAGGCACGGACGGTTGTCCTGTACACGCTGAAGAAACACGGTACCAGCGTCTTGAGAACATGCGATTTTCGTTTCCTGGGAGGCTGTTTGCACGCTTTGCCGTGTCCTTTCTCCCGTGGACTGGCCCAGTTTTGCGGACGACGCTGACTGGAAACTCGGCTCAGGGTGGGTGTACGCCACCAGGTGGGGCCACCCCACCGCTGGGCGAACTCGTCGGGCGTCAGGTACGCCAGGGAAGAATGGGGTCTGGCGCGCTTGTAGAACGTTCTCCAGCCGTCCGGTAGGACCGGAGCGTGCCGAGGGGAGTGAAAGACCTCCAGGTTCGGCAATCTACCGCGGAGTCGGGCGTGGAAGCTCTCGGCCACGCCGTTTTGCCAGGGTTTTGCGGGGTCAATGTTTGATGCCTCCCTCCTGCACGGCCAGACCCTGAGATCGCGGGCGATAAACGCTGAGCCGTTGTCGCTCCAAATGAATGCCGCGGCGCCCCGTTTCCGCATGATCTCGACCAGGACAGCTTTCACGTCCGAGGACGTGAAAGCTGTGCCACAACGCAGGGCCAGGGATTGCCGGGTAAACTTATCGGTGAGCGTCAGGATTTTCAGGGGTTGTCCCCCCAGGGTCTGGTCGAAGACAACGTCATAGGTCCGGACCTGGTTCGGCTGCGCGGCTTTCATCAGGATGTGCTGTCCTGTACGGATTTTTCTCGCCTTGCAACGGGTGGGAAGCGCAAGACCCCCACTCTTCCAGAGGCGATGCGCCGCCTTGCACTTCACCTGAACACCGCTCTGGCGTCAGGGTCTGATGTCCGAGTCCTGGGAATGACGCATTACCCTGCTGGCCCGCTTCTCGAAGCCAACGTTGCAGTGAAGAGATGCCGATTCCCAGATCCCGGGCGGCTTGTGTCACCGTCATTTCTGGCCGCTGGGCAAGCTGGACGGCTTCTCGCTTGAATTCGGTCGTGGAAGTCCTGCGCGGGGTCATGGTCGTGCCTCCTGTGATCAAGGCTGAACTCCACCGGTGCAAAATCGACTGAGCTCCAGTACCGGTTTGAGGCAAAGTGGTGGTCATGGGGGCAAAGCCAAGGGCGAGAAACCAGCCTCGGTACAACCGTTACTGCGTGGGCAGGAGCGCATCGGCGGCCAGGAGCAGGTGGCTGACCCACCTCAAGGCCACACCGGCGTCATCCGAACGCTTCCCCCTCCGCTTTCGGCGTGCCTCTACCGCTCCCCCCTCCAGCGCGTGCGTGAAGAACCCGCCCCATCCGGAGGGACAGGCGTGACGGGCCGTGAGCTTCAGGAGGCGTCTTGTTTCGGCACAACGGGGATGCACAGGGCGCGCTCGAAGAGGGCGCAGGTGCCCTCCGTGTCCTTGGTCCTGTACTTGAACAGGGCGGCGGGGAGCTGGTCCGGGGCGGGTTTGAGGCCCGCGCGTTCCAGCTCCGCGCTGCGCGCAAGGTGGGCGGGGTGGGTGTCCTTGTAGGTGGGGATGTCGCGTTTCTTACCCATGTGGTGTGCTCCTGCTCTGGTGGTGCGGACGACTGAGGCGCGCGGATGGGCAGGGAACCGGAAGAACCGGGGCGCCGGGCCTGCGTGACCTCAGTGCCCGCGATGCGGGGGAGTGGAGCTGTCTGTGTCTCGCGGCATGCAGGTGCAGGAGTTCCGTCACGGGCGGGGAGGAAATGAGGACGGTGTTTTGTCCGGGTGGGAGCCAGCGGAGGCGGAGCGACGGGGACATCAGACCTTTATTGTGCCGCGTAGGGTGTGTGCATCAAGAGGGGGAGAGAGTAGCTTGGGAGGACGCGTCCTGCTGACCTGTCCCCGACCGAGATGGCTGAGCTGTTGGACGCCGCGTACCGGGACGACCGGGGGCTGGAAGGAGAAGGCCTGGAGCCGGAGGACCGTCAAGCGCTCGCGGCCTATCTGTACTTCGGGAAAACTCAGGGGCCGCTGAATAAGCCCGTACAGGGACAACCCCTGAATAAGCAAGCGGGGAGTAGGACTGCTGCCAACTCCTTTCGGATCGCCGGTACCGAGTCACCCATAAGGTCATCGGGTTGGCTGAGTCGCAACCATTGCAGAAAGAGGAGGGCCACCATACAGAGCAGGGCATGATGGTGTAAGCCGCGCCATGAGCGACCCTCAAAGTGATCCAAGCCCACCTCCTGTTTCAATTCCCGATGGGTCAATTCACAGGCCCAACGCTGCTTCATCACCTCAACGAGGTGATGAAGCGATGTCTCGGGGGGAGGTTGCAGGCGTAGTATTTCCGTTCACCGCCACTCCGTTCCTCCCCGATGATCCAGGCGGGTTGACCTGGTAAATGCTGACCTTGCCGGTACTCCAGCCCATCAGCGAGGCAAACGTACTTGGCTGCAAATCGGCCAGAAAGAGCGCCTTTCGTCCCCTGCCGCCACAAGACCCGATGCCAGACGGCATGGGTCAACATCTCTTCAGCGGTTTGACGTGGATGAGACGGTGTGGGGGATTTGGATCGCCGTCCGTGATTGGAGGTGACACTCGGCAAGAGCTGAACATCGGCGGGATCAGCCTTTTGAGAACGATAGATGCCCACGGACCATTGAAGGTTCCGCGCACTGAGCGCTTGCCGAAAAGGCGCGGTGGCACCGTAACCTGCATCGGCAAGCACCATGCCAAAGTTCAGGTGTGGTCGGACGCGGTCAAGTTCCTGAATGGCGACAGCCCACTTGCTCTGCGGTTGCTGGTGTTCCTCAGGAACACCAGCAGCAATCATCCGTTGAGGGTCACCTGTCCAGTCACGAGGCAGAAAAAGGCGGAGACTCACGGGAACGGGGAGATCGTGTTGGGCCAGCGTGAGCGAGATCAAGCATTGGCACTGGGTCAGTCCACCCACCTGTCCGGAGTACTGCTTGGCAACCCCGACCGACTTGGTTCCAGATTTGGTCAAGCAGGTGTCGTCGATGATGAGGACCGCATCTTTTCCGCCGAGCATTTGGTTCGCTCGCTCAAGGAGGAGGGGTTCAAGGACAGCGGGGCTGTGCGTGATGAAATGTTGGAACCGATCCTCGCCGCCAGGAGCGACCATATTGGCCATGGGAACCATACTTTTCCGGTGCGCCATGCTGCACAGCCCTTGAACATAAAGCGCCGCGAGACGACTTCGTGCCTTGTGGTGCAAATGAGTCTGGAAGGGTTTAAACCAGGTCGGGAAATGGCGGGTCCAGCTTGGCAGTTGTCGACGCATAGGAGAAGGCCAGCATCACCGACGCTGTCCCCCCTGTCACCCTGCTGAATTTTCCCGAAGTACAGCTATCTGGGGTCCCGTGAGGACGTCCGTGCAGCGGCCTGGGAGGTCTGGCAGGAACTGTTCCCCGATGAGCCGGAGTACGCGGTGAGCGCGGACATTGAGTACTGGTTGGACGTGGAGTCTACCGAAGCCTTGCCCGGAGTGATGCGGTTTGTGGATCAGCCGTTCCATCTCCTCTGGGTCACCGTTTTTCCCGGTTGCTCCGCTCGGGTTGGCCTGTGGGTTGAGCACCGATGCGCGGCGTGACGGACGTTCAATCCGGTCACCCCGTTCAGCAGCATGAAGGATCGCTTGCGGGAGTGCGCGCAGGGCCGGGGTGGGTGTGGCGGACGCTGCGCACGGTTGCTGGAACACCGAAGAGGTGATCGTCCTGGAGGTGTGCAGATGTGGAAAGGGGGCTCCTCCCGCACCTCGGTGGGAGGCGGGCGGAGTCAGGCCTGGAGACGACAAAGCGCCCTTTGAGGGCGCTGGAAGCCTGTCTTGGCTGGCTTCAGGGGTAGAGGTCAAATCCCGCTTCGTCCAGGAGCTGCTCGAGGCGTTTCTTGGCCGCGTGGATCTGCGGCATGGTTTCCGCTTCGAAGTAGACCTTGATGGGGCGGCCCACCCGGGTTTTGCCGAGATCCCAGGTGATGCCTTCGTAGGCCTGGTCGTCTTTGAGTTTCTGGAGGGCCGCCTTGACGGCTTTTTCGGGGATACCAGCGTGAATGGCCATATCGTCTTTGAGCATGGACTCAGGGTAATGCACGGGGGTTGCCGCAAGGGGCTCGCGTTGAAGCAGGGCTCGAGAGGCAAGTTGGGTGGCGTTCGCGCAGCACGCCGGGGAACCTGGGAACAACGTTCCCTGAAGCCACATCCCAGGTGTACCAACGCGGGTCTGACCGTCTTCTGGCAGGGGGATCTGTGCGGGTGGAGATGGGCGCTCGCGTCAAGGGGTGAGCGCCCGCGCCAGCATAAAAGCCCTCGAAGAGGGCTGCCCGCCGACTTCACCCGGTCGGCTCTTGTTGTGGGATGAAATGAGCGTACCCGTGACACCCAGGACAAACATCCGCCAAATGGAGGAGCCGGAAGGTTGTCGCAGAGGGGGCTGGTCGTGTGGCGCCTTGAGTGCTGTGCGCGCACGGCCGCGAGGATCAGGCAGACCAGGCTGGCGAGGACACTGACGGCCAGGAGGGAGACCGTGTGCAGGAGTGGCGCCAGGGAGAGGGTAAAGGGCGGGAGCGACACGCCCGGGTTGAGGGCAATGAAGCCCGCAGCGCTGAGGAGGGCAAGGAGGATGAGGACCCAGGGGGAGCGGACGCGGGGGTTCTGGAGGGTATAGCCGGTGATGGCGAGCCTGGCGCTGAGGCTGGTCGAGAGGAGGACGAACGCGCTCTTGGAGAGCAGCGGGGTCAAGTTCACGGGTGCTTTAGAAGGGCAAGGGAAGGGTGGATCGCTGCCTTTGCCTGATTGCAGGGCAAACGGAGGACCAGAGGTGCTGGGAATGCGTCTCCACCCTTCCTTGAAGCAGGCCGCCACCGCAGGGCGTGGTCTTCAAGAGGAGGGTGGACCGTTGGCGTTGGGGGCGCGGCCAAAAGTCGCTGACACCTCCGCGTGTTCCTCGTGGACGGGGGACCAGCGGACCTGCATGTCGTGCACGGGACGGTCAAACAAGCCGGGGCCTCGTCCTGAGAACAACTGCTCCCAGTCGGCCGGATCCAGCGCCTTCTTGAGCCGGGTGGCGTAATTCTGCACGAGGGCGTTCTGGTAGTGCTTGAGACCGTAGTCGTGCGCACCTGGGTCTGTCATGACGGTGAGGCCTCGGCCCTCCCGGACGTAGAGGGAAACGCGGTCCCCAGTGATGAAGGCGAGTCCGGCCTGCCAGGCGGCTTCGAGGTGGGCTTCCTTGCGGCTTGCCCGGGTTTGCGCGTACGCCTCGCGGTTCTTTCCGAGACGGACGCGTGTGCCAACGTCTGCGTTCGTGTAGGCCCGGGTGGCAAGCTGGGACGCGGTGCGCTCAAAGGCGGCCTGGACACCCGGCACATCACCTTGCAGGAGCGCGAGCAGTGCCTCTCGGAGGAAGAGCATGCCGTAGCGCTCGGACCGACTGGACTCGAAGGACGCGCCGCTCAGATCGAGCGTGCCGTCGTACCGGAGCAGGACGTAGTTCTTGATCTGGTGGCTGAGCATCGCCTGGGCGCGGCCGTCAAACTCCAGCGTGATGCCTTCCGGCAGCGTGGCGGAGACCTGCGCGATGAGGTCACGTTCCGCCTGCTCCCCGATGTGGGCCCGCGTGCTGAAGTACACACCATCCGTGTCTGACTCGATGAGTTGGACGTCGCGGGCTTCGAGTTCACTCGTGACTTGCTGCAGGAGGGCACGGCCCCGGGCGGTGACCTGGTCGGCGGCCGCCCGGTCTCCCATTCGGGCGAGTCGCCCTGCACCCAAATACCCATAAGCGGCATTGACGACGAGCTTCATGGCGTCCTGCATGGCGTGGTGCTCGCGGCGTTCGGCCTCGCTCAACGCGGCGTTCTTCGCCTGCCGTTTGTGATTCAACCGTTGAGCCGTCAAGTCACTGACGATGCGGTTGAAAGCCTGGAGTTCGTCCTGCTGAGGTCCAATCCCCTGGGCGCGAATGATGCTGGGGTACATGCTCGCCACGTCTGCCTTGACGACGTGCGTGAGGACGCCTTCCGCGTGGAGTTGCACGTGACCGCCACGGTGGGGCTCCTGGTGCCCGGGATCTGAAGCCGGGAAGGGCCGTCCTGCTTCGTGGTAGGCGCGGATGAGCATGGGCTCCAGCACGCCTTTGGCCGGGCCTGCCCGGGTCAAGCGGTGGTACGGCCGGGGCGTGAGCCGGGCCAGAGCGAAACTTGGAGCAAGGACGATACGGGCAAGCGCGTCGACTTCCTGTACGTCTTGCAAGGCGTACTGCCGAACGGCCTTTGGGTTGTCGCGGTAGGTGCTCACGATTTCCGCGCCCTCGATGTACACGCGGTCCTCAGGAGCAATGCCGTAGTACTGGGCGACGGCCTTTAAGCCACTGGACGGGAGAGGTAAGCGGCGAACGGCATCCAGGGTGTCCAGGATTTCTCGTCCCGCGCAGGTCCAGACGGGCGTACGGCTTCCATCCTCGATGGTCCAGGGGAGGCCGTCACCAGTCCGGCCGAGTCGGAAGGGAATACCGAGCTTACGGGCCCGGGCCGTGATGAAGGGCAGGTCGAAGCCATGGATGAAGTGGTTCTCGATGACGTCCGGATCACGGGTCTGGATGAGGTCGAGCAGTTGCTCGATCATCTCCCCTTCCTGGGCGGCTCGGCGGGCTTCGAGCAACGTTTCCAGACCCCGGTTGTCGCGGACGGCGATCAGGAAGATGCGGCCTTGCTCTGGGCTGAGGGCGGTGGTTTCGAGGTCGAATTGCAAGCGGACGGGGTGATCGAAGGTGAGGCCCTGATGATAGGTCTGGCGGGTGGTGATGAGGTACTGCTCCGCAAAACCCAGGCGGAGGTAACCGCTTAAGTCACCGAGGGAGAGGCGGCGGGTCTGCTGGCGTGCGGCCGTGGCGCTCCGCAGGATCTCGGTTTCGAGGTGACGGGGGCTCGGGCCGCTGAGGAGGTAACGGTACGCCCGTTCTGCGACGTTGCCATCTGGCGCGAGGTCCTGGGCGTGATATGTGACGCTCTCCCGTGGAGGATCCGGCGTGATGGTGAGCTGGTCGCCGAGGTGCTGCAGGTCGTGCAGGTGCCGGGCGTAGATCCAGCCGCGCTGCTGAACATGCCGGGTGTGCAGGATTCCGGCGTCTGCTTCGCGCTGCCAGACGGTGACTTGCCCATTGGCGGTGGCGTGGACGGAGACGATGCCAGCGTTTGTCAGGGGGCGCGCCGTCAGGGTGGGGAGTGGGACGGAGCGGCGGACCATTGCTGCGAGACAGCGTACCGGGTCTTGGCGTCAGGGATTGACGTATATTCCCGGACGCGCGTTAAAAGAAGCCGCCCGTGGGGCCTGGCCGGGGAGCGCCTGGGACTTTGGCAGCCGCGTCACGGGCTTGTACGGCGAAGCTGGTCCGCGCGTTCATTCTCTGGATGTCCTGCATGACCCTGCACCCACTCAAACGTGAGCGTGTGAGGCCAGGCGGTCAGGAGGAGGGCCTGCCAGAGGTCCGGGTTCTTGACGTTCTTCCACGTCCTGCGCTGCGAGTTGCCCAGCCCGCCTTTCTCGAAGGCACCGATCACGGACCTGGAATCACTGACGACTGTGGACCTGGCAGGGCGCGTAAGCCTTCGGGCAGAGCGCTGAGTTCCATGAGGTTGTGTGGTCTGGGTTTCGCCGCCGGAGGGTTCTTTGCGGTGGGCGTCCAGGGTGAGGATGCAGGCCCAGCCTCCGGGGCCAGGGTTGCCGGAGCAGGCGCCGTTCGCGACGAGGCGGACGGCCGGGCGGTCTTCAGGCATGGGTGCGGCGGGCATCCGAGGGTGGAAGAACCTCAGTTTGGGGATGGCCTGGTTCCGGGTTGGATGCTCTTTGGTGAGGGCAACGTTTGCTCTTAGGATTGACGGTCAGCATGAAAGGTATGCCTTACCAGAATGTCGAGGAGCTGCCACAGTCGCAGGTGGATCAGTACACGGCTCATCAGCAGGAGACGTTTTTGAAAGCGTTCAATCATGCCTTTGAGGAGTACGGCGGAGATGAGCACCGTGCTTTTGCGGTGGCCCACACGGCAGCGAAACGAACGGGCGAGAAGGAAGCGCGAGGCGGCCAAGCCTGCGCTCACAGACCCGGTCCATGCGGTGTGGAGGTCGTGGAGGTGGGTGTGGAGCGTTTACCAGGCGTTTTGGTCATCGATGATGGCGCGCAGTTGCGCTTGACGGACTTCGTCTTCCGGTAGGAAAGAACCGTCCGGAGGCGACGCCCAGAGACGGGCGATTACTCTGGCCGCTTGAGCCGTGACCTGGCCCTGCTCCACCTGCACGAGCGTGAAGCGTTCCTGCGAACCCGCGAGGATCTGGGTGATCCAGGAGAGGTTGCCAAGGCTGCCCTCGTCCTGCTGGGTGGGGAGTCCGTACGGCGTAAGGCTCTCGGGTCCACCGGGGACGGCGAGGCTGCCGCTGTGCATGACCTGCCAGGTGTCCTTCAGGCCGAAGTCCACGCCGAGTTGATCGGGGGTGAGGCGTACGAGGTGTCCGGGGTAAACGGTAATCGTGACGGTGGCCTGTTGATGGTGGAGGCTCGGGGGCAGGTCGTCGTTTTGGGGCATGCCCTTATGGTGTCATGGGTGAATTGAGGCGTGGAGGAACGGCTGGTCCGGGGGTTCAGTGCCCTCGCCTTGATTGGGGGACGGGCGGTGTGGCTGTCCCCTTCACGCTGACCCACCGGAGTCCAGACAGCGTGGTGTGCGGTGAGCGCCCACTGACATTCCCTTCAGCAGATTCGCCTCCAGTTTTGATCGCTCCAACATCCAGCACCGGGTCGCGAACAAGGAAAAACCCAAAGGGCAACTCCTGAACTTCATTCCGGCCAAGCACCCCCGGGATGCCGGCGTCGTGTACTGCCTCTCAAGGCGTTCCATTAAAGAAACGGCTTCGTGGCTTCAAGGGGCTGGGGGGCAGGCGGTCCAGAGGCGCTGCGGTGAGGCGGGTGCCGTGTTGGGGAAGTGTTGTCGAGCCAGAACGTCTTCTGGGACAGTCGGGGCGCAGCGCAGGGCATTGGGTGGTGGGTGACGTTCGACCAGCGCCGCCTACTTAAGCTTGAGGCCGCTCAAAGCGCGATCGTCTGGCCGTCCTCCGGGACGAGCAACTGCGCGGCGAAGCCCTGCTCAGCTCCAAACGCGCGCAGCTCGCTCCGAGACAGCACCGCGTGCGCCACCCCTTCCAGATGCGTGGCGATCAGCGTGGCCTGGGGCGCGGCCCGGTGCACCGCCAACACGTCCTGCGTGTTCATGATGATCGAGCCCAGCCCCGTGATCTGGGCGTCCCCAGCATTCAGGACGATGACGTCCGGCTGATGGGCTTTGATCGCTTGCGCCACCTGCCCATTCCACAGGGTATCCCCAGCCAGATACAGCGTCTTCTCGCTGGGATGCTGGAACACCACGCCGCTCACCTCACCCAGCAGGCCGCCGATGGCCGCGATAGCGGCGTCCGAGCCATGCTGGCCCGCTGTTTTGCTCAGGGTGATGCCTTCAAATTCGGTCGTGTCGCCGAGCATCCGGACGTCGGTGAATCCAGAGGCCGCCACCAGCCGCCCGTCTGCGTCATGCTGCACGAAGACGGGCAGGTGTTTGGGCAGTTGCGCTTTGGCCACCTCATCCCAATGGTCAAAGTGCGTGTGCGTCACGAGGACCGCGTCCACCGACGTCAGCTCGTCGAGCGGTACGACCAGACCCACGGTCGGGTTGTTCAGATGGCTGTTCGGTGCCCCCTGCAGGCCAGGGTAAGCGCCCTGTTCGGCCAACATGGGGTCAATCAGGAACGTTTGGCCGGCGTAGGTGAGCTTCAGGGTGGCGTTGCGGATTTGTTGGATCTTCATGGGGACTCCAGAGGTGTGGGCAAGGACGCGCGCCCGGAGCGTCCGGGGCGCAGGGGCGGCAGCAGAGCTCAGCCCCTGAAGCGGACTGGACTGTGGTGGGTTTGTGCCTCGAGGCGCTGTGCGCCGGCGAGGAGTTTGTCACGCAGGCGCTGCAGAACGGCAATCTGCGCTTCGACATCGGCAATTTTCAGGGCGTACAGGGCGCGCACTTCCCCTGCTGGGGCGTCCAGCGATGTGTGACCGTACCGGAAGCAGGGCACCCGCTCCCGAATCTCCTCCAGCTTGAAGCCGGCCTTGAGAAACAGCTGAATCAGTTGAACGCGCTCGACATCGTCCACCTGAAAGGTGCGGTACCGGTTGTCCTCGCGGGCGGAAGTGAGAAGGCCAAGGCTGTCGTAGTGGCGGATCGCCCGGACGCTCACGCCCGCCGCCTTTGCCAGTTGACCAATACGCATCGTCTCCACGCCCTTAGGGTAAACCCTGACATATGTGTCAGAGTCAAGAGGCAGTGAAGCCCAGGGGTGGCGCTTGCCCTCCGTGCATCAGGGTGAGGTCGTACAGCGCCATGAGCCAGACGGAGAGATTGATACCGGGTTCCGGCGGGCCCATGCAGACCAGCCCTCCACCTCCTTCAGGAAAGGGCGCGTCCTCAGCGCTGGGCAGAAGCTGAGGAAAATGACGCTTCAACACATGCTGAACGTCAAGCAAGGCACCTCGCACAGCGCGGAGTCACGGGGGGCCTGTTCACGTCAAGGGATGACGGGAATCGGGATTAGGCTAGACGCGGAAGTCAACATGACCCATACATCGACCGCTGATTCCGCTCTCCCCAACTCAGTTCCTGAACCCCTGGCTGGGGCACCGCCGATTAACCCGGCAAGTGATAGAAGCCTGCCCAGCTGCCCAGCTGCACACCAGCACCTCCGGTACAAAGTTTTGGGCAACTTGCCTGGGAGATTCATGGACAATCGGAGGAGATCGTGGTTGGTCTCATCCACGGCACTTGGGGCCCTCTCACGCGCGAAGCCCTCCCCAGTACAAACAAGGTGGATCTGCTCCGCGCCTGGGCTAAGCGTCCGCATAGCGGCCGAAGTGCCAGACGTTGCCCTCTGCCGGTACAGCGGACGGATTGCATCCCATCGACAGAACGGACCCCTCCTGGAGACCGCCCTGGGGAAGATTGGGAATGGGGTCCATCACCGGGCGCAGGGCATGGTGTACCTGCGTCTGCTGGGAATCCAACCGACAGATTTATGGGAAGGCAGAAAAGATCCCTGAAGACCGCCGAGAACTCAAAACAAGGGGCAGGCGGCAGGCCACGTCAGGCTCGCTTCAGCGCCAGCGTCCCATTTTGCCGACGCCACGCCAGCACAGTCTGGTCGTTCCACGGTCCACCGGGAAAGGGGTACACCACACGCAACTGCTCGATCAGCGCCGCCGTCCACCATCATCCCACCGTACTTCGCTGGCTTGCCATTCCAGGGCGCAGGCCCTCCGCCCACGGCGGCAGTGGTATCCAGTTCACCGCGCCCTTGATGTGCTGTCCGCGTTGGATCTGTGCCTGTGCCAGCACCTACAGCTTCCCGTCCGGCCCGGCACCGAGAGGGCCGATATGCCCCTGGTCAGCAGGCTGATGGCTGAATACCGGGTCTCCTGCCCGGGTCTGCGTCCTGCCCTGATCGGTAAACGCCTGCTCCATGCGGCGCGCCCAGGGAATCGTCGGTACGGGCTTCCGGTTCGTTCGCGTGAAGTGGCTGTAGATATGCCTGCGCCCGAACAGTTCGCGGTCCTTCCATCCGTTCGCCTCCTCCACACCGGTCTGGGGACTCACCGCCGTGGAGGGAGACGGTCCGCCTCACCATCCGTGGGGGCCGTCCCTCCAGCGCTGACGATCTGGACCGCCGTGCCCTTTCCCAACGCGCTGATCCACGATGTTCCCGAAAACATCGAAGTCTAGAGGGTGAAAAGATGCCCATCCAAAATAGAAGGTCTGGTTCTGTGGCGAGCGAACAAACAGGCTGAAGAAGTACGTGTGGGACGTTTATTGATGACGAGGTAGCCGCATCCCCAGTTCCGAGATTCCAGATCCAGCCTGGCAGCAGAGAGCTGGGAAGGGTGCTCGAAGTTGATCAAAGGTCTCTCCGCTGACCAGCAAGAAAACAGGCTCTGGGTCGGGTGTTTACGCAAATACCAAAATCAGGTCACTCAAGTTGGATCGTGATCTTGGCAGCTTCTAGCTGTACTTCGGGGAAATTCAGGAGGAACTAGGGAGGCCAGCATCGGTGATGCTGGCCTCCTGCTATGCCACGTTCTTTGCCCCCTTGGACCCGACATTTTCCCACCTGGTTCGCACCCTTTCTGACGCACTTTCGCCACCGTGCAGGGCGCACTTGGGCACCGTTGTACGTGCGTGGACTGTGCAGCGGTGCGTCCCGGAAAAGCATGCAACCTCTGGCTGCTGTGGTGGCTCCTGGAAAAGAAGACCACCTCCAGCACTTCATCACCGACAGTCCCTGGCCAACTCGTCCCCTGGAAACGCTGCTGGCCGAGCGGGCCCAGCAAATGCTTGGAGGCAAAGACGCCGTCTTGATCATTGACGATACCTGCCTGACCAAATTTGGGACGAAATCCGTGGGGGTTGCTCGCCAGTATTCGGGACAGGTGGGCAAGATCACGTCCTGTCAGTGTCTGGTCTCCCTGACCTTAGCCCAGCACGAGGTCCCTGTTCCCCTGGCCCTCCGGCTCTTCCTGCCACAGGACTGGACCAGCGATCCGGCGCGTCTCCAGGCTGCTGGTGTTCCAATGGAACACCAGCAGCCACAGACCAAATGGGCGTTGGCACTCCAGGAACTGGACCGGGTACGCGAACACGTCACCTTCGGCATGGTCTTGGCGGACGCTGGGTATGGCGTGACGGCTCAGTTCCGCCATGCCCTCACCACGCGCGGACTGCTGTGGTCGGTGGGTGTGACTCGCACACAGACGGTCTATCCCAAGGACGTTCGCTTAATCCCTATCCCCAAGTTCTTTCGTGGCAGAAGACCCAAGCACCCCACCCCCTCCGAAGACCGGCAATCGGTGGAGGACGTCCTCAAAGGTGCTGCATGGCAGCACCTGGTGTGGCGACACGGGACCAAGGGTCCCCTCTCAGGACGCTTTGCCGCTGTGTACGTGCGTCTCGCCGATGGAGAGGAAAATGCCCAGGGCCAGCACCTTCCCGGGCAGGCGGCCTGGATCATCGGTGAACAGCGACGGGGAGAGGAACGCAAATACTACGTCTGTAATCTCCCCGAGAACACCTCTCTCTCTCGGCTGGTTGAGGTGACCAAGCGCCGCTGGCCTTGCGAGTTGACCCACCGGGAGCTGAAGGACGAAGTCGGTCTGGACCACTTTGAGGGCCGTTCCTGGCAGGGCCTCCATCACCACGCCGTGCTTTGCATGCTGGCCCTGACCTTCCTTCAATGGTTGCGATTGACCCAGCCCGATGACCTCAAAGGTGACACTGTCCCCGCTATTCGAGCGGAGGTGGCAGGGGACCTGCCCCTGCCACCTCCGTGCCAGCAATGCCGCGCCTGCACAGCTTTATTCAGCGGTCCCTGAATTTCCCCGAAGTACAGCTAGCGTTTGCCCAGCACGTCCCCACACGTCAGGAGGCTTCGACATGTCAGGGTCCACCGCATTGATCCAACTTCAGGAGCAGCCCACGCTGAGCATTCGGGGACAGGTTCGCATCGCGATACTCGGCGCTGCATATGGCGAACGCCTGAGCGCCCTGCGGGTCTACCTCTTGCAGGAAGGGATTTGGGTCACGGGCAGTCCCTTCGTCCGGTATCACACCTTCGGTGAGGAAAAGGCAGACGCTGAACTGGGTGTTCCCCTTGCGCAAGCATGGCCAGGGCTGGGCGAGGTCAAGGCTGGGCGGCTACCAGGTGGGCCAGCCCTGGTCACCGAGCATATCGGTGCGCACGTTGAACTCGGAAAGGCCTACAGGCGAGTGCAGCAAGCGGTGACGGCCGGAGGGTTTACGCCAAACGGACCGGCGTGGGAAGTCTATAAGTGGATTGACGTGACGCATTTTGGAGGCCCTGGGCGGGAACACGGGTTTGCAGCGAGTGAGGGTCATACGCGTCTGGTTCAGCCTCTGCTTGCGTAAGTGCAGGGCGGTATGAGCCGATCACGTCGCTCGGCGCTCCGCAGATACGTGGTTTGCCTGGTCTTGGTTCAGGGGATGGACCCTGCCGAGCGGCAGGGCTACGAAAGGGGTTATGTGGGTGACGTGGAAGTGAATGGACTGCAGTTGTACTTCAAAGTGCAGGGTGAAGCGCTCCGGGTGATCTGGCTTACGCTGAACCCAGTCGGCGCAGTTGCTGGGCAGCAGCTCACGACCCTGGGAGCAGCGTGATGGAACTGAAAACAGTCTGGTCCTTTGATGGAACCCGAATCGCCTACGACCGTTTGGGGAAGGGAACACCCGTGATCCTCATCGGAGGGGCTCTGAACGACCGAATGAGTCAAAGGCAGATTGCCATGCGTCTCGCTCCAAACTTCAGTGCTGTCTGCTACGATCGGCGGCAACGGGGCGAGAGCGGGGACACGGCGCGAGGGCTCGGCGGGGTACAGGAGCGTGTCAAGCGCGAAATCGGAGACCTGCGGGCCCTCCTGCAGGACGTCGGTGGTTCAGCGTTCCTGTTCGGCTTTTCGTCGGGGGCCGCCCTGGCGCTGCAGGCTGCAGTGGAGCTGCCTATCGATCGACTGGCGCTGTGGGAAGCGCCTTATCGGCAGGACCCTGACGCGCCGGAGCGTCAGCGGGTTTACAGCGAGCACCTTGAGGCCCTGGTGTCGGCCGGCCGGAGAGGTGACGCCGCGCAGCACTTCATGACCTTGACCGGCACCCCGGCAGAACGAATCGCCCAGTCCCGTTCCGCCCCCTGGTGGTCCAAGGTAGAAACCCTGGCCCCCTCACTGGTCTATGACGCGGCAGCGATGGGAGACGGCCGCGTGCCCGTTGAAGTGGCGGCGCGCGTGCAGGCCAAGACGCTTGTCCTGGCAGGGGGCATGTCCAGCCCCTGGATGCGGGATTCGGCTGAGGCGCTGGCAGCGGCATTGCCTGACGCTCAGGTGGAGATCTTGGAGGGGCAGAATCACATGGTCGATCCCGCCATGATTGCGCCGAAACTCGTGCAGTTCTTCAGTCGGTGAGCCATAAGGGTGCTGTCCGCCGCTCGGTCGGGTCGACACCGGTGCCTGATCCCCGCGGGGAAGTTGCCCACTCCGGGCGGGGAGGTGTCTCCCAGCCCGTGCCGCCTTGACCAACAGCATCAGGACAACCTCATTCGGCTCGGTGCCCTTCTTGCCGCTGGGCGTCTCCTCCGCCAGGTGCTACCCGGGAGGGGTGCGCAGCTTCCCGCACCCCACATCCGCAACGCTTTCCAAGTGGGTCGGAAGGCGTCACCCATGCTGCGTAAGGTTCGGATGAGCCGCGATCTGCCGCCGCGTCGCGAAGCTTGTGGTGCGGAGGTTCCTCATCTGCGCGTGCAACGTATTGGGCGCCAGAAGGGGGGCACCCTTCCAGATTCGGCGTTCGCGAGTACACACGCTGGGGACAGGAGGAGCAGCAGGTCAAAGTCCCTGGGGAAAGATGCACTTCACGGCCCGCAGAGAGGCACAACCGGAGGTGCGAACGCCGTTCCAGGCGTCCAATGGAGAACACCCCGTCTGTACTGGGTTGCTGACGGCGCAACGGAGCCCCGACTCGGGCCAGGGGTTCGGTCCCTCCGGGAAGAACGGCTTTGTACGGCGCGGAGGGGAACGCAGGGAGCGGTACCCCGATCGAACCCGTGGGGCGAAAGACCTGAGGTGCGCGTCGGGGAAACGGGCGTTCCTCGCTGTCCCGAGCGGCGGTTCCGCGTTCGGTGGTTGACAACCTGTGGATGGAGGCGCCGTTTCACCTCGGGTCTGGTTCCATCTCCTGACGCCTGGATGTCCGCGTGGCGCGGCAAAAGGAGGTATGCTGAGCTTTCCTTCCTCGTTTGCGTTATATTCCGCGCGAAAGCCTGTACGGCCTTCTGGGCTTCTCGCAGCGGTTGCTGTGGTAGATGATCTTCCCGAAGGGTCAGGTGCAGCCGTACCCCTTCGTTCAGGGCGGCGGCATACGAAGGGCGTAGATGGGAGGCCAGCGTTCCCGCGAGCGATACACCGGTGTACGCCTCCAGCGCTTCAAGGTGACGCACGCCCCAAGCCACTTTGCCCACCCGGCGCGCCAACATCGGGGCCCACACCTGCGCGCAGCAACGTCAGGGTATCGACCGCTTCGTACAACCCGCCCGATTCTAAGCGAGGCGTAATGCCTCCAAATCCAGAAGCGGTCCTCGTACCATTGAGGGTCCCGCACATCTTCCGGCGGCACCCACTTGCGAGAGGAGCCCCGGCGAGCGCACGTACGCCGCGCGTGATCCTGCGGTCTGGAAGGCGTCCGAGAGACGAATGAACCTCAGGTCGACGTGAAGCGGCTGTTTGCCGTACAGGCGGATCGGCAGGCATATCCCCGAGCGTGCGCACAACGCAGCAGCGCTCCTCAACGGTCTCCGGATAGGCGTCGTCCAACCATACGAGCACGAGATCAACGTCGGAAAAAGCGTCTCCGCCGTGACGGAGTGACGCGGCGATCAGAACCGCGGCAACGCGTTCGTCTCGGGCGAGCCGCTGTACGGCGTGTTCCGTGAAGGCGTGCTGAGCGCTCGTCATAGGTTCTCTCCTGGACTGGGACCCGTATGTCGCCGTTGGTCATCGTGGGTTGGCGCCGCAGCGGCCATCTCTCCTGTGTGCTCCTCGCAGGTGCCGAGCTGCAGCCACGCAGCGGAGGCGGCTGAGGCACACCACGTGGTCGAGGCAGCGGCGGCACTGCTCGCAAGAGTTGTGCACAGGGAAGAAAGAGGCGCGCGCCCTCTCGCTCCTGTTCTCCCCGTCCACGAACGAAAGCCAAGCAGGGAAGCCACAGTGCCCAAAGCCAGGCCCCTCGGGAAGTATGGAAAAGGAGGGACTGGCGCCACCCGCTTCTGAGTTTTGCCTGGGGCAGGCGACCCAGGCAGACCTTGGGCGATGTCCAGCTTCGCGAACTCCGCCGCAAGGGCACAGTCCATCAGCTGCCCTATAGCGTCACACGTGTGACGTAGGCGGAGTACGAGAAACAGTTCGGGAAGGCAAGAACTTTGTTTCGCTGGTGTGCGGGTAAATCTGGCGGTGAGCGCGAGACCAGGCGGTGCGCTCAGATGATGGGCATTTTGAGCCGCTACGATCAAAACGTGAGGAAATCAAGTCCTGCAATTTCCCGGCGCGTGACGAGCGTCGATGTGGCGCGTCTGGCGGGCGTGGAACGCTCAACCGTATCGCTGGTGTTGAACGGTAAAGCCGCGGGTCGTGTGACACCTGCCGTGCAGGCGCTTGTTTGGCAAGCGGCCAATCAACTTGGCTACCTGCCGAATGCTGCGGCGCGTACCCTCCGTCTGGGGGAGCCGCGTGCGGTGGCCCTGGTCGTTCCCCAGGCTGTCAACCCGTTTTTCGCTCCCGTCCTGCATGGCGCCACAGTGGAGGCGCGGCGGCGTGGCCACGCGGTGGTGCTCATTGACGCTGAGGACGACGGAGCGTGGCGTGGGCGTCTGCTCGACACCGTATCGAGGCAGTCGGTCTCCGGTCTGCTCCTGTGGAGTGCGCTGAGTGACGCAGAACTTGGTTCTTGGCGGGGCCGGACCGTGTTAATCGAGGACGTTCGCGCTGGCGCGCCATCTGTGATGCTCGACGTCGAAGGTGGGGCCCAACAGGCCGCCCGGCACCTCGTGCAGTTGGGGCACCGACGCTTCGGCCACTTGGCTGGCCGCTCCTCGCATCCCACGTTCACGCGCCGGAAAGAAGCGTTTCTCCAAACGCTCCGGGAAGAGGCGGTCGGCTTCGAATGGAGTGAGATGGACGCACCATTTGATCTGGACGGAGCGACGCGGGCGGCGGCCGAACTCCTGCGAGGCCCTAGACGACCAACGGCGCTGTTTTGCGACGATGACCTGCTCGCGGCTGGCGCTTACAAAGCGGCGCGTTCCCTGGGCCTGCGTATTCCGGCGGATGTCTCGGTCGTGGGCTTTAACGATGTGCCGTTGGCCCGCGCGTTGGAGCCGGAGTTGACGACGGTGGCAGCGGAACCTGACGCACTGGGGATGCGGGCGGTGGCCACGCTCCTGGATCTTCTCGAAGGGCTGGAGGTTGTGCCCTCGATGCTGGTGCCGCGCTTGGTGGTTCGTGGTTCCACAGCCTCACCTGCGGTGTAGCGAGGCCTTGTTTTGCAGCGGGTCTCAACGTACAGTTAGTCACACGTGTGACTCAAGGGTTGTGCCTGTCACGCAGAATCGCCTCTCTACACCGCCAAGGAGACTCGGATGAGGAAATTCATCATTGATACCGACACGGGAAGTGACGACGCCGTCGCTCTCGTGATGGCTCTTCAGCACGAAACGGTTGAGGTCCTGGCCCTGACGATCGTTGCCGGCAACGTTCCTATGAAGCAGGGCGCCCAGAACGCCCTGTATACGGTGGAGTTGTGCGGCCGAACCACGCCGGTCTACGAAGGTCTGGCGGCTCCGATTCTGCGCCCTCTCCAGACGGCCCAGTTCGTTCACGGTGAAGACGGCATGGGCGATATCGGCCTTCCTCTGTCTGGCCGCGTGCCGGCCACTGGGCACGCCGTGGACGTTCTCGTTGACACCATTCACCGCTTCCCCGGCGAAATCACGCTCGTGACCCTCGGCCCGCTCAGCAATATCGCCGCAGCGCTGCTCCGTGATCCGAGCATTTCCAGCAAACTGCAGGCTTGCTACGTGATGGGGGGGGTGGGTCAGGGGCCTGGCAACATCACGCCCGTCGGGGAGTACAACATCTGGGCTGACCCAGAGGCCGCCGATATCGTCTTCAGTGCGGGCTTGCCGCTGACCATGATCGGTTGGGACGTCTCCTGGAAATACGCGACGTTCGCGCCTCACGACGTGCAGCGCCTGCGTGGGCTCGGAACTCCCCTCGCTCAATTCTGCGTCGATATTCAGGCGGTCTTAGAAGCGTGGGCCAAGGAGAACACCAGTATTCCCGGATTTGATCTGCCCGATCCGATCGCCATGGCTGTGGCCCTGGACGAGCAGGTCGCCACGACCGTCCGGGAACTGTACGTCAAAGTTGAAACCCACAGCGAACTTTGCCGCGGGCAAACGGTCGTAGACCATCTGCGCTCCACCCAGCAGCCCCCAAACACCCGTGTCGTCCTGGAAGCCGATCGCGACCGCTTTATCGACATGCTGCACCGCGCAGTTGCGGTGTCCCCGCGTCTGGCATGACCGGCAATCACTTCCGTTTCTTACCGAAGGTTGAGCTGCACCTCCACCTCGATTGTTCACTTAGCTTTGACGCTGTACGCACCCTCAGTCCCAGCGTCACCGCTGCCCAATACGTCGCCGCTTACGTCCCGCCGTCCAGAGTCACGGATCTGGCTGACCTGTTGCGGCGCAATGCCCGCAGTCTGGCACTACTGCAGACACCATGGGGCCTCCGCGTGGCTGTACATGATCTGATGCGTCAGCTGCGTGATGACGGCGTTGTCTACGCGGAACTCCGCTTTGCGCCCCTACAGCATCTCGAAGGCGGGCTCCAGCCGAAACAGGTCGTGCAGACCGTCAATCACGCATTGGAACAGGCGATTCGGGAGACCGGCGTCGAAGCAAGGCTCCTGCTATGCACGTTGCGCCACTTTACTGCAGCGGATAGCCTGCGCACTGCACAGCTTGCGCACGCGTTCCAAGGCACATACGTGGTCGGGCTCGACCTCGCGGGTAACGAAGCGGGCCACAGTCTCGACGCGCACGTCGCTGCTTTCGACTATGCCCACCGGCACGGCCTGTCCTGCACAGCACACGCTGGCGAAGCGCGTGGTGCCCAGAGTGTCCGCGAGACGCTCGACCGGCTCCACCCGTCCCGCATAGGACATGGAGTCCGCAGCATCGAGGAGCCCGAATTGCTGTGCGAACTTAAACGTCGCCGCGTTCATCTGGAAGTATGCCCCTCCTGCAACGTCCAGATCGGAATCTTCGGGTCTCTCGCTGCACACCCGGTAGACCCGCTGTACCGAGCCGGAGTTTCCGTTGGCATCAACACCGACACCCGGACCCTCACGCCCACCACCCTGAGTGCGGAGTATGCGCGGCTGTCCGCTGCGTTCCGCTGGGACCATAGCGATTTCCTCCGCAGCAACCTCATGGCTCTGGACGCCAGCTTCGCCGAACCGGCCCTGAAAGCCCGACTCCGGCCGGTGCTTGAGTGCGCGTATGCCTGAGCTTGCCTGCCCGCGCACCATTACCATCACCGTGTTCAGCGGCATCCTCTACCCTGACTTTGAAACGGCTTGCTCCCATTAGAAGTCGTGTTATGGATAGCTTTTTGGCCACACTGCCCCCAAACCAGGCACAGTGGCTGTCTGAGGTGCTCCGGGCTGATAGACAATGCCCTGTTTTGAATTCAAGGCACTGGGTGAGCCACAACATCTCCTGATGACTTCCTCATGTGGTTCCGGGACCAGCGTGGGTTTTTAGCTGGGCAGTCGCAGGAAGACTGGGATGCAGGGCGGCGCGTAGCTCTATCAAAACATGAGGGGAATGCACGATGTCGGGAACCGACACGCGAAGCCCCATACCCCACCCTGCTCCAAGACAGCATCCCAGAAGCTCTGGGGTGGTAAGCCGTAGCCGTCATACTCGGCCGTTTGCCCACAACGAGAACGTCGCAAACTGAGCCCCCACATCAGTTGCTTTCCGGCGTGTTGATGCATTGCTGCTTCGCCTCGAGCATTTGTCCGAATGGCGCCGTGCAGAGTGCCCTTCCACGGGCGGCGCCATTGTCCACCATGCCCTTTCAAGTTCGCTCGCCCTACCGAGTCACAAAGAAGTCCACACTTTGACACATGCTCTAAGAACGAGCAAGTGGAACAGGGGTATGGGAGGAAAGCCACAGGTTACATCTTCTCTTTCCCCCGCCACCTGCGTGCCCTGGGAGCAACCTAACCGCGGTGCAACCTGTAGTGAGGGTGAGCCGGTTTTGCACAGATGGAGATAAGCCTCGAAGATAGGGGGCACGATCATGACGAATCGCAGAATCCATACCGCCGAGTTCAAGCGAGATGCAACCCAACTCGCCCGAACCAGCGGCAACCTCTCGGGCACGGCCCGCGACCTGGGCATCCATGTCTCCCTGCTGCGCAAGTGGATGAACGCCGAGCAGGAGAAGGGCGAGTCGGCTTTTCCTGGTCAGGGGAAACAGGTTCTGACCCCAGAACAGCAGGAGATCCAACGGCTTGGCAAAGAGAACGAAATCCTGCGCCAGGAGCGTGAGATCCTGAAAAAAGCGGCGGCCTTCTTCGCCAAAGAGACCACGCGCTGAGGTATCAGTTCATCCAGGCTCACCGCGAGCAGTACCGCCTGGACGCCTTGGTGCCGGGTCCTGGAGGTCTCCGTGAGCGGGTACCACAGTTGGCGAAGAAGGCCGATCTCGAACCACAAGCAGCAGGATGCGCTGCTGAAGCAGCGCATCCACGACGCCCAGCAGCGCAGCAAAGGACGCGACGGGGCACCACGCATTCATGCCGAATTGCGAGCCGAGGGCGTGGGGGTATCTCGGAAGCGGGTCGCGCGTCTGATGCGTGTCAATGGTCTCCGGGCCAAGGGAAAGCGCCGCTGGGTGCGAACCACCGACAGCTCCCACACCCTCCCGGTCTGCCCAAATCTGCTGGACCGTCCGTTTGAGGTCCAGCAACCCAAGCAGGTCTGGGCGTCCGACCTGACGTAGCTGCCGACGAAAGAAGGCTGGCTCGACCTGGCTGTCACGCTCGACCTGCACTCCCGAGCGGTGGTCGGCGACGCAATGGACGCTCAGATGCCCGCTCCCCTGCCGCTGACAGCTCTTCAGATGGCTGCCAGGCGCCGTCTTCCCCCACCGGGTCTGCTGCATCACAGCGACCGGGGCAGTCAATACGCCAGCCGAATCTTTCAGGAGGAACTGGCCCGCTTGCGGGCCAGGGGCAGTATGAGCCGCAAGGGGGATTGCTGGGATCATGCCGTCGTAGAGAGCTTTTTCAGCTCCCTGAAACGGGAGCTGTTCGAGGAGGCCATCTTTGAGACTCGGGCAGTCGCCAGGCAAGCCGTGTTCGAGTTCATTGAGGTCTTCTACAACCGTCAGCGCCGCCACTCTACCCTCGGGTACTTGACGCCCTGGGAGTTCGAACGCCAAGCTACAGCCGCTTAACTCCAGCTACGCACAATCGGGGCAGGCCCAGTTGAGGGCTGTCCCGTCCATTCCCACTCCGGTGTAGCCCTCCCGTTGTGCCCGCCTGAGGGCATGCGCTTTGATTGTAAGCAGGATGAAGCCCCGTAGGGGGTTTAAGGAAAGTCTGAACGACCACATCACCGAGATCACGGGTCTTTGCTCGAAGCCACCCGTAACGTCAGACTGTCCCAGTTGGTGGTGTACGAAACGCGCACTTGCCCTGTTCCCACAGGGGTCGTCTGCCCCCTTGCAGGGCCGTTCAGCTCTCCTTGGGAAGACGCGAACAGATCTGACGGGTCGTCCCCGGATCATGGGACCTTCTCTAAGTTGGCCGCATAAATCCACGGCGCGTCTCTTCTCCTTTCCAGTTGCCCTCCCGAGCTCCTCTCTCCCTGTACGGGAAGCGCGGAGCCCGGCGTTTCCCCGCAGCCTGGCCTCATCCATTCCCGGGATAGGGCTGGGCGGAGGGGCAATCCCTCAGGCTGCCCGTCCATCCCTGCTCTTCCCAGAGGCAGGTCCGAAGACCGGGCAGAACAGGCCGAGATGGTCCTGGCCCTGCTGCTGGAGCGGCTCGGAACCCATGATCTGGGTACGCAGCTTGCGGGTGGCCAGACTGGCAGATCAACTCGGCGGTGCCCTCGGCCTGGATCAGGGCGAGCGGCAGACCCTCCACTGGGGCGCGCTGCTGCACGACGTGGGCAAACTGTTCGTGCCCGTGGGCTTGCTGAACAAGCCCGCACCGCTCACTCCTGCTGAGCGGACCTGCCTGAACCTGCACGCCGAGCGCGGTGCGGACCTGCTCGCGCGTTATCCGGTCCTGCCCGCAGGGTAAGCGTCATCTCGCGCCACCACCACGACGCCTGGGAGGAAACAGGAGACCTGCCCTGCCAGGACAAAACGCCTTTGTCCGCGCGTACGTTCCTCCTCGCGCGCACCGTGATGGTGGCCGAGGTGTACGGCGCTCTGGTGTCTGAACGCCCCTACAAGCCTGCCTGGTCCGCCGAGGAGGCGCTGCGTGAACTTCAGCGGCAGGCGGAGCTCCGGCCCGATCCGGCCCTCATCCGGGTGCTCGGCAACGCCTGGAGCCGGCGTGCCCCTGAAGGCCGCCAGTTCAGCCGGAAGGTGGGCGCGGGGTCTACTCCTCCGCGCCCACCTCCTCTTTTGGCCCATACGCTGGAAGGGGTTGAAGTCCAGTCTCCGCTCTGGCGAGAAGCGGTCCTGACCTGAGCCCCCGCTTCTGCGAGCTGTGTTCAACCCCTGTGGGACGCACCCCCCTTTCCCGGTGCGCCCCACCCGTGCCCAGCCTCGCTGCCCGGCAGGCTTTACGGCAAGAAGGCCGCCCTGACTGCGTCCATCAGGGGATCACGGCTGCCGACAGGGGCGTCTTTCAGATACCCCTGGTTGATGTTCCAGACGATGGCTCCGCCCAGGCCCTTTTGCCGGGCGTACTGGCCCTTGAGGGTGATGCTCTGCGGGTCCTCGTAGGAGACGAAGTTGCACTTCTGCGGTCCCAGGCCTGAAGAGGAGCTCAGGTACGGGACCTTGGCTTTGTCGTCCCAGGTTTTCGCCCCGGCGCTGGCGTACTGGGTCATGATGTTGGCATAGCTCATTACGTTGTCGTCGGCCACGAGCTTCATGGTGGCGGAAGACTGATTGGGGCCGGTAACGCCCGTAAAGCAGCTGCCGAAAAAGCCGATGCCCAGACCGATCTTGCTCAGCGGCACGCCCACGTTCGCGTAGGCGTCGACGCTCGACATGACGCTGCTGGGCGTGCTGCCGGTTTCACCCGCGAGCGCCCCAGAGTGCCACGACTGCCAGCCACCGTACACGCCATTCATTGCGTAGCTCATGATGTTGATGCGGTCGAATAGGGGGGCAATCTGGCCGAAGTAGGGCCGCGCCTCCCAGCTGGGGAAGTTGGCGTTCACCCAGCCCACAGGCAGGGTCAGCAGCAGGTTCGGACGCCGGGCCTTGAGTCCCTCGGCCAGGGCCTTCAGGGAAGCCTCGTCACCCGTCTGGATCGGTTCCCAGTCGAGGTCCAGCCCGTCCGCGCCGTACTCGTCCACCAGCTTGAGCAGGTTGTCAATGAACCGGGCGCGGTTGGCACTGTTCGCTGCACCCACGAAGTCCCCATAGGTTCCTGCGCCGCCCAGCATCAGGATGACCTTGCGGTTGTTGGCATGGGCCCGCTGTACAGCGGCCTTGGCCCATAGTGGTCCATTCACGGTGTCGATATCGAAGGTGGTGTTGAGGGTGCCGTCGCTGTTGGGCGTCACGCGGCCCAGCATCAGGTGCGTCAGCGCGCTCCAGTTCACGGCGTCCAGCGGGTAGAGGCCGCGCAGGTAGCCCACGTAATACCCCATCACCCATGTGTTGCCGCTCGGCGCGGGCAGGGGTGGGGGAGGCGGAGGGGGCGGGGGTGCAGGTTCGCCCACCTTGACGCCATTGACCGTGAAGACAGAGGGTAAGGGGTTGGAAGTGCCGTAAGGGTACTCGCCCATAAAGCCGAACGACACCGTGCCGCCTGAGGGGATGTTGCCGTTGTAGGAGGCGTTTTTGACCGTTACGGCCTTCCCGCTTTGCGTCGGGGTGCCGTTCCATCCCCCCGTGATCCGCTGATCCCCGTCGAAGCTCCAGCCCAGGGTCCAGCCGTCCACGGCCGGACCATTGTTCTTCACGGTCACGGTGGCGACGAAGCCAGATTTCCAGTCGCTGTCTACCTTGTAGGTCACGTCAAAGGCCGCCTGGGTCGGAGGGGTTGGCGTGGGGTCCGGATTGGGGCTGGGACTGGGGACAGCGCCGCCTACAGTAATGGCGATCTCGCGCGCAGTCGTTGCGCCCCGGGCGTCGGTCACCATCAGGCGGACCTTGGTAATTCCCGCCTGCTTGAAGGTGTAGGGCTGCGTCTTGGGCGAGACGCAACTGCCGTAGTTCAGGTCGCCGTAGCCGTCGCCGTTGATGTCGAGCACGCAAGAAAGCGTGTCGCCATCGGGATCGGACGCCTGAAGGGTGAGGGTGGTATCGAGAGGCGCGGGGCCAGTCGTCTTGGAGGCACTGAAGGCCGTGATGGTGGGGACACGGTTGGTGGCCTGCGGGGTCAGCGTCCTGCTTGGCGCGGCTTGCTGTCCGCAAGATACGAGCGCCGTGAGCAGGAGCGATCCGAGACCCAGATGGGTTTTAGACATGAAGCCCTCTAGAGAGTTTGATGGAAGCGGAGGAGCGGAGGCACCACGCGGTGGTACGCGGTCAAAGGGGCAGGGCTGTAAGGAAACGAACCTCCTTCTCGTTCTGCAGTAGGTGGATAAATGGGTTCCCCGGCCTGGGACCGGACGCCGGAGAACGGAGCGAAACGAAAACGGTCCCCTGGACTGGGTAATTGGGCAAAGCGGGAGCTTCCCTTTTCTCCCGCTCAGGAAGGAAAGCAGACGCACGATGATTGGAGCGTGACGCTCCCGCAGAGGGGGTACTGGCTGTGTTCACCCACCGTCTGGCGTAGAGCCCCAGGTACGGCAACTGCAGTCACACGAGGCTGGGTGAGCACGGGTACGGGGCCGTCCCAGGTCACTCTGCACCGGTCCAGTATTCCAGGGCCGCCACGCCAGACTCCTGATCGAACTGGAACTCTCCGATCTTGTCGTATCGCAGGTACATCCCCTGACGGGCGCTTCCCCTGAAAATCTCCGGTCTCTTGGCGCATTTGTCCGGATTGGGCCGTGCGTGGAAGGGCAGCCCTCACGGCGCCCTTCTCCCCCATGCGCATTCAGCTCCGCTCGCCGGGCTCGGTCAAAAAGAAGGCCTGTTTCTGACACGTGCTCTCATGTCGGTGCCAGGCCGTTTTTCGAATGGCTTCCATTCGGCCTGGGCTCTGGCGAAAAGGCTCGCCGAACCGTCGAAACCGAGGTCCAGTTCGGTAAAGGGCGTGAGCCGCATCATGAATTCCACCTCGGCGCTCAGGTACAGAGCGATAGAGACCCGTCTCCGCTCCGCCACCGGGCCGAAGTAATGCGCCTTGGTCCATTCCCCGGCGTAGATGCGCTGCTCGCGTTAAGTGGAGGACGTGGTGCGGGTGACTGCCCTGGCAGTCACCCGCTCGCTGCCCAGAGCGGTCGAGCGGGCCATTGCCTCCTCCCCTTGGAGAAGGGCCGCAACTCGTCGATGAGCTTCTGATCAATCTCACGGACCTGCGCGTTGCTGGCCTCCTTGTCCTTGTTCACGCAGAAGTTCGGGTTGGTGCTGAGCCTGCTGAGCAGGGTGGTCGCAGCGTGACACTCCGCTTCGCATGCCGTCGAGACCGCGTTGCGCCGGGAATACGACGCGGGGCGCCTGCCGTACGGGAGTGGCTCACCATCCCGGATGTCCGAGAGCCTGAACTGATCGCCCGGATGGAGGCTGAAAGGGCGAACACCTCCGGGCGAGTGCCACAAACAGGGGATGGAGCAGGAACTGGTGGGCTCCGAACAGGAGGGTGAGCGTTCCGATGGCAAAGAGACGTCGTGAAGGTGCGAGAGCCCCGCTGAATTGTGTCAGAGGTGAGGTTGATCGGCATATCGAAACGAGGAAAGACCCCGCGGGGAGCGGGGTCAGCGGGGTGGGGAGGGGATCAGGAGAGGCACTTAATCTGTTTGTAGGAGCGGGTGGAGACCGTTGGGGCGGGTTGCTTGCTGTCGGTGGCTTCGAGGATCAGGGTGAAGTCACCCTCGGGGCATCCGGCGAAGACGTCGCTGGTCTTGAAGTTCTTCTTGATGGTCTGCCCCGCCTGGGTGTTGTTCAGCGTTCCCGACATCAGCACCTTCTGGGTGGCCGCGTTATTGCCCTGCTGCACCTTCAGGGTGTAGGTCACGGCGTCGTTGTTGGCGTCTTTGAGCAGGGCGACGACGGGGATGAGATCGCCATCGTAGTAGCTGACGCCTTTGTCGGGACTGGTGATGTTCGCGCTGGCCGGGACATTGGCGGCGGGTTTGGGCTGCACGTTCACGGTGACCTGGGCCTTGCCGACCTCATTTTCCGAATTGGTCGCTGTCAGGGTCAGCGTCCGGTTGCCAGCGGCGCTGAACAGGGCAGCGGGCGAGCCGCAGTTGTTGGCGGGCATGGCGTCGGTGGCGACGGAGCTGGTCCACTTTTCCTTCTGACAATCGTTGAGGCTGGACGATCCCATCAGCGGCACAGTCACGCTGTTGCCGTTCAGGTACAGGGTTTCGCCTGCCGTTGGGGCCTGGATGGTCGCGGTGGGCACAGGCTGATTGACGGCCGTGATGTTGACGTCGATGGATTTGGAGGACTTGGCGCCTTCGCTGTCGGTGGCCGTGACGGTCAGTTTGCGGGTGCCAGTGGTTTTGAAGCGGTAGACCACGCAGCCGTCTGGTCCCACGGCAGGCAGGGCTTCTTTGTCGCTGGCGTAGCTCAGCGTGAAGGGATCATTCTCGGGATCCTTGGCCGTGGCGCAGATCTTGACGTCATCGGTGAGGGTCAGGTCGTTGCCCACACCTCCGCCAAAGATGTTGTCGCGCTCTGCGGTGAAGCTATTGATGACGGGCGCAGCGTTTTGCGCTTCGGCGATGGACTTGCACTTTTTGAAGACCTCGGCGGAGTAGGAGAACTCGTCGAAGAACAGGTCCGCCTCCACACCCACGTTGCCCGCGCCGCAGAGGTCGAGTTTCCACAGGGGCTTGGCGGGATACTGCGCCTTGAAGTTGGCGTAGGCGCGGGCCTCGCCGTAGGCACCGGCCACGCCGTACAGGAGCATCGCCAGCCGCACGCGGGGACCGACCTGCGCTTCGGCGCTCGCACTCGCCTGGATGCCGGAGTGCTTGAACGTCCAGTCCGGACCGCTCGACAGGTTCTTGAACTCGTCGATGTACTCCACCCCAGCAGACGCCTTCAGCGTCTGCTGTAACGCGTAGTTCACCTCACCCTGAATCTTGCCGCTCGCGTCGAGGTACAGCGTCACCACCGGCACGATCACCACCGTTACTGGGCCGATCGGCACCGTGATGGGCGAGAACTGCAGCTCGGAAAGTTTGAATTCCTTCTTGAACTCGTACTTGCCGCGGGCGTACAGCTGCAGGTTGGTGCCCTGGTCGACGTCCACCTTGGCGCGGAAGTCGAGGTCGAACCAGTTGACGTCCAGCATGAAGTCCAGCCCCAGGTTGAAGTAGAAGTTGCCCTTGCTGCCCGTCTGGTCGTCCAGGGTCTTCTCGTCCCCGTCGATGTCGTACAGCACCTTATTCAGCGAGACGCTGTACCCGTACGTCTTCTGCCAGTCGACGAGGGGATCGTCCGACTGGGCGCTCAGGTGGCCCTGGCCCGCAGCGCTGCTGGTGGCGAGTTGGACACCCGGGGCGAGGGTCTGCTTGGCGAGCTTCTCGGGCTTGAGGGCCTGCTGAAGATCGATGCGTCCACGGGCCACCGCGTCGGTGATGCGCCCCTGTTCGGCCTGCACGATGATCACGCCGCCCTCGCGCTTCACGTTCGTGACCTTGACGAGGTAACCGTAGGGCGCGTTGGGACCGGGTTCGCTCACCAGCACGTTGCCCGGCTGGATGGCTTCGGTGAAGGGGGTGGACTGGTAGCGCATTTCGTACATGGCACGTTTGCCGTTGCTGGGCAGCTTCTGGAAGGTGGTCAGCGCGGCGCGGCTCTGGGCGTCGGGAATGCGGGCCTCGGGGCGGATGATTGGCTCGACGGGAGCGGTGTCCCTGGGGGTCGTGCTTCCGCCATTGTTGCCACCGCCTGTAGAACCGCCAGGCGTCGGGGTCGACGTGCCGCAGGAGGAGAGGGTGAGGAGGCCGAGGGTGAGGGCAGCGGTGAACTTCAGGACAGTAGACATGTGACTTCTCCTTGTTGCGGAAAGGGGAGTGTGAAGGGAACTGGGTTTTGAAGTGGGCGTTGGCGTTCCCGCTCGGCTCTTGCCTGACTTCTGAGCAGAGCTTACGGAGAGGGGCGTCTACTCACCGTCCACCGCTGCGGTGGACGCAGCGCCGCGTCCGGTAGACGCAGCGCCTACTGCAGGCCTGGCCGCGGCGCCTTCCCCTGCACGCTGTGCTGGCGCACCAACTCACTGAGCCGCTGCGTCAGTTCAGCCAGCGAATCGAACCGCTCCACATCCCAAGGCCCCCCAGGACTTTCCAGGGTCCAGTGGCACCGCTCCCCTTCCTGCCGCCACAGGCGCACTTTGAAATCCACCGGTCCATCGCCATTGCCCAACACGCCGTTTTGCATCTTGTTCCTCCTCGGCGCGAGGCTAGCCATTCGGCCGTCTGCTCACCGTCTATTTGCGTCTGGAAGGGGAATGCTTCAACGGAAAAAAGCAGCATGCACCCGCATCTGTTCGTTGCGGGTGCATGCGAGCTGTGCAAGGTGATGCGGGGCGCGGAGGGCGCGCGCTGGAAGAAACCAGGCGTGGCCCTGGCCAAACGGCTTCAGGCTTGAGCTCCTACACGGCCCGACTCCAGCCCGTGGACCTTCGGCGCGCACACCGCAACGAAGGTCCCACAGGCCGTGTATACGTCAATGATGTCTTCCATCTTGGCCACGAGCTTGGCGCTGCGCTTGCCGATGCACCATGGCTTCGAAGCTCGTTTTTTTCAGACGGTGGTACGCAGCGACGTTGCTGATGAAGTTGAAGTAACCCCGCTCGGTCATCTGCTCGGCAAGGAGGCGCAGCGTCCAACGTTTGCGGCCCGCTGCACGCCAGCATGACGAGCTTGGCCTCAATGTCGCCGGTGATTTTAGGCGGCGTGACACTTCTGGACTTGCCGTGGAGTGCCATGTTGTAGGTAGGTGTGCTTGATGCGCCCGACGCGCCCAGGAGTTGTGCCGAGCGCATCGGCAATCTCCTGATGGCTGCGCTTGTGGCCTTGCGGTCGACCAGCAGCAGGATGCGCGCGCGCGACCTTGCGCGCACGATGGGTATCCGTATCGACAAGGCGCTCAAGCTCGGCGCGCTCGTCGGGCTTCAAAAACAGATGCGGGTGTTGACCCATGCCCTCATCAAGGATCAAACGTATGAAACTTCCTTGGCGGTCCGGTAGAGAAGTAAGTTGGAAATAGGAGTCGGCGGAGGTGGACGATGCATCGTGGCCCTTCATCGCCAGTCCCTGCCCTCACAGACGAAGGGCGACGCCAGCGAAAGTCGTGCTGCTGAGGGTTCCGACTTTTCGTATATCTGTCCCAGGTCAGGAAGACGTTCAAGTCCCACCGGCCTTCACCGAACGCCTTGCAGACCTCCTCTGTTGTGCTGCCTGACTTCGGTAAATGGCCGAAGTCGAGCTTAGTTCCAGCCTTCGCAGCTGACGTCTTGTTGGAAGTACTTCTTGCTCAGCCTGGCATAGGTGCCGTTGTCTTCCAATTTTGTGAACGCGACATTGTAGGCGGCGGACAGGGCGCTGTCACGGCGGGATGAACCGGGCGTCACCAACTGCAGGTGCTGGTTCCACAGAGGGGAGCTGATATGAAGCTTCTTGGCCCCGACCCGGTTGTACATCTTCAGGGCGTCGAAACGGTCGAGGACCAGCGAGTCAACCGAGCCCGACAGGAAGGCCAGCAGCGCCTGGTCTGAGTTGGCAAATACGTTGACCTTCTTCTCGAAGGGGAGGTTACGCACGTAATAGAAGTAGGGGCTGTTCGTCGCCACAGCGATGCGCTGTCCCTTGATGTCCTCTTCGAACTCGGGCCCACCGGGACGGCTGAGCAGCACCCCTCCGGTACAAGTGAAGGGCGCCTGCCGCGCAACATTGTCCAACTGCAGCGGCAGATTGACGTCCATAATCGCGTCGAGCTTGCCGGCCCGCAAATCCTTGACCAGCTGCTCAGGGGTGGCGACCTTCTGCCAGGTGACGCCCTTCACCTTGATATCCTTGGCAATCATGTCCACAACCTCAACCGCAAAGCCCGCTGCTTTGCCGTTCTCCCAGGTGACCAGACCGGGCGTGTCGGTGGAGAAACCGATTCTGAACTTGCCACTGCTCTGAATTTTGGCGAGGTCGCCTGCCTGAGCGTGTGCAGGAAACAGGGCTGCTCCCCCCAACAGGGCGGTCAGCAGGAGAAGGGGAGCGCGTGAAGCGTGAACAATAATCATGATAAACCTCGACAGACGAAGTGAACGAACTGCGAAGGTTGTGGCCAACCAACAGAACGTCTCTACCTGCGAAAGACAGGCATGGGAAGGGTGGGTTCTTTGACAGGAAGGATAGATCCGAGACTCTCTCTAATTTATGACAATCCTGAGTAAGCCTCCCCACTTGTTTCGTAAACAGGGTGAACTTACTAACAATTACGATGAGGCTTTTGCTGGGAAAGAGGAGAACGCAGCATTTATAGAAAGGGAACGGCAGCCACGGCTGCCGTTCCCTTCATTGGGGCGTTAAAAGAGGGCGTCCCTTCTTCAACCCCAACGCTAACTGTACTTCGGGGAAATCCAGAGTAGGACCAGGGAGGCCAGCATGACCGATGCTGGCCTCCAGCTATGCCAGGTGCTATGTCGCCCTGGGTCCGACACTTTCCCACTTGGTTTGCGCCCTTTCTAACGCACTTTCGCCACGCAGCACAACGGACTTGGGCACCGTTGTACGTCCGAGGATTGTGCAGCGCTGCGTCGCGGAAAAGCATGCACCCTCTGGCTGCCGTGGTCGCTCCTGGGAAAGAAGACCACGTTCAGCACTTCATCACCGACAGTCCCTGGACGACTCATCCCCTCGAAACGCTGCTGGCTGAGCGGGCCCAGCAGATGCTTGGAGGCAAAGACGCTGTCCTGATCATTGACGATACCTGCCTGACCAAGTTTGGAACGAAGTCTGTGGGCGTGGCCCGTCAATATTCAGGACAGGTGGGCAAGATCACGTCCTGTCAGTGTCTGGTCTCCCTGACCTTGGCCCACTTGCCTGTCCCCCTGGCCCTACGACTCTTCCTCCCGCAGGAGTGGACCAGTGATCCGGTGCGTCTTCAAGCTGCTGGTGTTCCACTGGAACACCAGCAGCCACAGACCAAATGGGCGTTGGCTCTTCAGGAGTTGGACCGGGTGCGCGAACACGTGACCTTCGGCATGGTTTTGGCGGACGCTCGGTCAGCGCGTGGCGCCTCAGTTCCGCCACGCGCTGACCGAGCGTGGACTGCTGTGGTCCGTCGGGATCACCCGCACGCAGAGGGTCTATCCCAAGGAGGTCCGATTGATCCCCATCCCCAAGTTCTTTCGGGGCAGAAGACCCAAGTCCCCCACCCCCTCAGAAGACCGGCAATCGGTCGAAGAGGTCCTCAAAGGTGCTGCCATGCAGCACCTGGTGTGGCGACATGGGACCAAGGGCCCCCCCTCTCAGGACGCTTTGCCGCCGTGTGCGTGCGTCTCGCCGATGGAGAGGAGAACGCGCAGGGCCAGCACCTTCCTGGGCAAGCCGCCTGGATTATTGGGGAACAACGCCGGGGAGAGGAACGCAAATATTACGTCTGCAACTTGCCCGAAAACACTCCACTTTCTCGTCTGGTGGAGGTGAACAAGCGCCGCTGGGCTTGTGAGTTGACGCACCGAGAGCTGAAGGACGAAGTCGGTCTGGACCACTTTGAGGGTCGTTCCTGGCAGGGCCTCTATCACCACGCCGTGCTGTGCATGGTGGCTCTGACCTTCCTTCAATGGTTGCGCTTGACCCAGCCCGATGACCTCAAAGGAAACACCGTTCCTACCATACGAGCGGAGGTGGGCCCCTGCCACCTCAATGCCGATCTTGTCGCGCCTGCACAGCTTTATTCAGTGGTCCCTGAATTTCCCCGAAGTACAGCTACAGTGCAGAGGAAAACTTATCTCCCAACTTACTTCTCTATCAGACCACTAATCGGCCTTATGAACAAAGAGTTGCTGGGTGCTTCAGACCGTTGGGTATTACGGCTTTTCGTCCTGAAGCGGTGCGGCCTTGTTGAAGTGGTTTGCCAGAACAAAAAAGGTAGGGGCCCATAACCCCACGAAGATGCCAAACCGCTCACCGTGCGCACGTTCCTCGGCAGAACGGCCTTGTCCGCCCTGGCTGGCCCAGATGGCGATGGAGCCGAGAATGGAGATGGCTCCGGCAGCGGTGAACAGATGGGCAATATTACGGTTTTGCATGCGGTGACTCCCGGGAAGCCATGTCCTGCAGGACATGGTCACGAAGTTGCGTGGCCAGGTGCCCAGCAGCCTTTCCGTGTTGATGAATGCACTATGGACCGAATCAGGAGAGCAGTGTTGCTGAATGTGCGAGAGGTCGTGGCTTCGGCAGTGACAATGAAGAGGCGCTCAAGAGGTGATGGTGAATGGAACAGTTCTATCCTTGAGGCTCGGGGTATGGGAAAGGGAAAATATATACGAGTAAGTGTAATAACCCCTCTTCCCGTCCCACCCCCGAAGTTCCCTCCTCTGCTCACCACGCACTGCACCTGTTCTCAGTTCGCCTCCGAAGTTTTGCACCCCTGCGCCTCGCGCGCTACGACTGTTTTCCGCCGCCTTGTGCGCCTGCACCGGCAAGAACATTGAGTACAGGAAGAGGGCAACTTCTGACCACCCTTCAAAACGTCCGGAAGGAGTGAAAAAGCCGGCCCCAGTCGGGTGTATCTGCGGTGAAAGCACCCAGGAGCAGGGCGCCCTAGACCGCAATGCGGTCTGCGTTCCCCCTGGACGCCTGACGCCTGTCCGTCTTTGCTGCTCTGATCCTGGCGATGATCCAAGCGTCCTGCACACGCTCAAGAATCACGTTCCCCTGCCCGGTCGTGGAGAAACGTGGGACCAGCGTCTGCAACGAGAACATGCAACTTTCGTTGCCCGAAGAACTGTTTAGCCGCTTTGCTGTGTCCTTGCTCCCGGAGGGCGAACTTGATCTGATTCTTGATCGGACGAACTGGAAGCTCGGACAGCGTGACGTCAACGTCCTCCTGCTGTCCGCCGTATGGAATGGGTTCAGTCTGCCGCTGATGTGGACCCTTCTCGCGCATGGCGGCTCCAGTCGCCAACGAACGAGAGAAGCGCTTCACGGGCGCTTCGTCACCACCTGTCCTGAGCGCAACATACGCTGCATCCTCGCGGACCGAGCGTTCATCGGTGAGCACGGCTTCAAATTCCTGGAGCAGCAAGGGATTGCCCCCTGTATCCGCCTTCCCGCTCGAGCCACAGGAGGTGGGTACGGCTTGCCCGTATCCGCCGCATTCAGGAACGTGTAACCAGGGGAAGTCCGTGTCTGGCACCGTCCGGTCAAGGTCTATGGCGTCTCTCTCCGCGTTGCAGCAACGAAAAACGCTGCTGGTGAGATGTTGTACCTGGCGCATCGCGGGCACGCCGGACCGAACCTTAGACACCTGGGCACAGCGCTGGTAGACCGAGAACCTACAGGCCGCACTGAACGCCAGAGGCTTCAACCTGGAGGACACCGGGCTCACCCGACCAGAGCGCGTCACGACGCTGCTGACCGTCGTCGCTGTGGCGTTGCCTCACCGGGCACGTTCAGGAAGCACAACAAGGCATCAAACGCAAAGCACACGGACACCGTGCGGTGTCCGTGTTTCGGTAAGGCCTGGATCCCTTCCAGAACCTCCTTTTGCATCCCTCCCCGACCTCATGGCACACCTTGGCCCGCGTTTTGAAGGGTAGTCGGCGTTAACCCTCTTTCTCTGGATTAAGCACGTCTTAGACTCACTTTAATCACGTATGCGTCTTTGTGTACGCTTCCAGAGCCATTCGCCGTACAGGAGGTCCAGGAAAATGAATGGTGTGTCCCGTGACCCCTCACCGGCCTGCGCTGCTCAACCGGTCTCTAAGGGGAGTGACGAACGGGTGGGACGGCGAATCCGCTTCCCCTTTCCCGCGCTACAGGCTGGATTCGAAGTCCGGGCAGGCTCGGATTGCTTCGGCGAATGCGGTCACCAGCTGGGGATCAATCCCTTGGCCTGCCTGACGTTGAAGTTCGGCAAAAGCAGCGGCTGGCGTCCAGGCGGGTTTATAGGGGCGCTCTGAGGTGAGGGCGTCGTACACGTCAGCGACTGCCACAATCTTCGTGAGCAGGGGGAGCGCTGCCCCTGCATTCTTCCAGGCGTCGTGGTGGTGGCGGGCGATGCTGACGACGGCGTGGGGGAAGACAGCATAACCAGCGAGCAGTTCCGCCCCGGCGGAAGCGTGCAGGTCCACCCAGGCGCGTTCCTCGCTGGTCAATGCGCAAGGTTTGTTCAGGACCAACCTGGGCACGGCCAATTTGCCGATGTCATGTAACAGCGCACCCCAGTGCAACTCCTGCCGCTGGACCGGCGTCAGGTTGAGCGCCCGACCCAGTGTGCGGGCCAGACGGGCCACCCGGACGCTGTGGTACAGGGATGTCTCGTCATAGGTTCCGAGTTCACCGAGAAGTTCGCGCACGATGGCTTCGACCGGTTGCGTACGCGGTGAGCCGGGACAGTGGGTATCGGAAACCGGGGCGTTCCTGGAGGTCGGCAGGAGGACGGGCTGGGGGCCCTGAACGTGGCCCATGCTCATTCCCTCTGCCTGGAAGTCCGGCAGCGAGGTGCTGGGGCAAGAGGAAAGGACAGACGAGGGGCTCATAGGACCCACCCTAAGCGACCGAGGATGATTGCAGGATGACGGGACGGGGGGTCTGTCCTGCATTGGGGGGGTGTGGCCACGCCGTTCTGAAGCGCGGCCTGCGTCAACGTGCCTGGCTTGCCGGTCCTCGGCGGGTGGAAGTCGAGCGAGCGTTGCTGGTCGGCCAGGAGGCGAAGGCCTCCCGCGAAGGGCAAAGTGGTTCAGAGCCGGGTCGTAGACGGAGCAAATGCAAGCTGCGTTTTCCTCGGATGGATCTTGGAACTCCTCCTTTCGTTGAGGTTTGGTCCACTCTTCTGAAGTTGTCGGAGGTGTTGGACCACAAGGTAACTTTGCCGCGGCTGAGGTGAACCATTTTCAGTGACCCGGGAAGGAGGTGGGAAAAAACCCCCATCTTCTTCCTTTATATATTCTGCTGTTCCCTCCCCAGCTGCAGGATTGGAGCAAATGGCAAACTGGGTTGTGAAGCAGGCGAATGGAAAGCAAGTCCATGTGGTGATGGAAGCGACCAATGTGCCCTGCGAGCGGCCAGCTCACCATTTCCACCGATTTGGTCTGCGGGTCAGCGCCGTTAACCCTGTGCAGATCAAGTACTTTGCCAGGTCAGCCTTGAGGTGCGGGAAGACCGATGCCGTGGATGCGGAGATCACCGCGCAGTACGGGGGTGTGACGCAGCCACCAGCCCGGACCCCTCCAGCTCGGGTGAGGGCCGAGCCCAAGCAGTTGACGCCGGAACGAGAAGCTGTGTTGGCGCAACGGACCCAGGAGGACACCCACCTCATGGCCTTAAAAGACGCTCAGCACGCCTCGCCTATCGCGATTCTTCGTCTCAGCAGCGTTTGGAACTGCAGCGCCAGGTTGATGAAGTTGAACAGGCGCTGAAGGCGCGGGTAGAACAGGATGCCAGCTTGGCGCAGCAACTTCAGTTGCTGCTCAGCGTCCCTGGATCTGCATTGATCTCGGCACTCACGGTGCTTGCGTAAACCGAGGGCTTCGCGCAGATCGGCGCAGGACGGGAGATTTCAGCAGCAGCTGGCATGGCACCCGCGCCCCGACAGTCGGGTGCGCGTCCGGGTCGAGGCAGGATCTCCAAAACGGGGAATACTCGGCTGCGGCGGATCGCTCATCTTTCTGCCCTTGGAGCCTCGAAGTCACGCAGCCGCTTACGCACCTACTCTCCCGGCTTGCAGGAGAAAGGAAAACCACCTCAGGTGGCTTTGATCGCCCTGGACGCAAACTGCTGCGTATTGGCCCGGCAGTTGTACGGTCCGGCCAACCGTACCAGGACAGCTTTCTTTCCCCGCATGGCCGAGCTGGCCCGACGTCAGGCAGAGCTTGACGTCCCGCCTACGAAACCTATCTAGGATTTCCCGTTCCTCACGTAGGATCTCGTTCTCTTTGCGCAGCCGTTGAATCTTTTCTCGGGCCTCAGGTTCTGACGCCCGAGCCTGGGAAATGCGGCATCACCTTCCTGACCGGCTTCTCGAACCCAACGCTGCAGGGTAGAGATGCCGGTTCCCAGATCCCGTGCGGTTTGCGTAACCGTCACATCTGGCCGCTGGGGGAGATGGACGGCTGCGGCCTGATTCGCGGGTGATTGCCGTTGAAAGGAGCGGTACCCGCAGTGCGGCCTCCAGACCGGCCAGGTCGACAGCCTCGGGAATCAGGGTGCAGTCACGCTGTCCCCCCTACGCTGCCAGCGCCCAGGAAGTTTTTCTCACCTGCAAAGGAGCCCACCATGTTCAAACCTCGTCTGCCCTCCCGCCGCCTTGCGTGGGCTTGCCTGCTGGGCAGCCTGACGTTCGGTGCCACGCTTGCGCGCGGCACAACCGCGTCACCGGCACCTGTCGTAAACCTCCGCGCGCAGATCGTGCGGCAGTTCCTCGCCCGCCATGAGGGTACTGTTCCGCTCTCGCAGGCCACTCGGGGCGTGCACGCGTTTACCCTGGAAGTCCACCGCATTCAGACCGAGATCGCGCCTGGCGTCAGGGTGGAGGCGTGGGCCTTCGGCTTCCCGGGTCAAGCCGCCACCGTCCCCGGGCCCGAACTCCGCGTCAAGGTCGGCGAGCGGGTGCGCGTCACCCTGGTGAACACCCACGACCAACCGCACGCCCTGCACCTGCACGGCATCACCTCCCTCGCGCAGGAAATGGACGGTGTGCCCCACCTCAGCGGCGAGGTATTGCCCGGGCAGTCCTTCACCTACGAGTTCGTCGCCACCGAAGCGGGCACCTTCGCCTACCACTGCCACTTCCAGACCAACGTCCACCTCGACATGGGCATGTACGGCGCCCTGATCGTGGAGGACCCGGACCACAAGCCGGTGTGGTCGCAAGACCACACCCTGATCCTCGACGAGTGGGACAGCCACCATGACGCCGCCAAACTCCCCTACCAGCCCCAGTACGACGAGTTTCTGGTCAACGGCAGGGCCTTTCCCTTCATCCCGCCCCTGAAGATTCTGGCGGGTGAGACGCACCTCGTGCGCCTCCTGAACGTGGGCGCGCAGCCCCACAGTCTGCATCTGCATGGCACCAGCTTTCTGGTGACCGCCAAAGACGGGCACGACCTGAGCGTTCCGTATATGGCCGACACCCTGCCCATCCTGCCGGGAGAGCGGTATGACGTGCTGGTGAAGGGGCGGGACGGAACCTTTCCCTGGCACGACCACAACAGCAACGCCAACACGACAGGGGGCCAGTACCCGGGGGGGATGCACTTTGACGTGGAGGGGAGCCCAGCGCTGAGGGCAGACGGCACCCCCGCGCCCATCCAGGCCCATGACCACGGACATCGGGACATGTCCGGCATGGGCAGCATGGATGTGTCCTCGACCACCGCCAGCAGCGTGGTCACGATCTCAAACTTCGAGTTCAATCCGGAAGCCGTCCACATCAAGGCGGGCGGGAGCGTGACCTGGGAAAACCACGACGCCGTAGCGCACGAGGTCGTCGTGACGTTGGGCGGGCAGGAAGTGCACCGTGAGTTACCCCCGCATGGGCAGGTGACCCTCACCTTTCCGCGAACGGGCACGTTCGCGTACCACTGCCTGCCCCACCCCTTCATGACCGGGACGGTGGCCGTGGAGTAGCGGGCGTTCCGCTTATCCCCAGCACAAAGGCCCACAACCGCCAGTCACGCTGCAATCAGGGTCCGCTTTCTAGCGTCTGAGGCACCGAGGCGAGCGCGGGGGCCGCGCACGCCCGGTCCCTCGCCCCAACCGCAGCCCAGTTCCTCCCCAGTCGGCACAACCATGGGCTCCCCCCCATTACGGCCACAGTCGGTGCCGCCGGGGAAGGCTGACCCTGCCGGGAGGCAGCGTGAGAATCGACATTCCCGCCGGAGCCTTGAGCGCCGATACTGCTGCTCAGCGGCACCGCGCCCGGGCAGCGCGGCCACGCCTACCGCCTGACCCCCGGAGGCACCCAGTTCGCCAAGCCGGTCAAACTGACCTTCACACGGACCAGGACGTGGAGGGCTCCGCACCGCAGCCCCTCAGCATCGCCTCTCAGGACAAAACCGGCGTGTGGCAGATGTACCGCAAGCCTGTCCGCGACCTCACCGCCCGTACTGTGTCCGTGGAGACCAACAGCGGCTGGTCGGTGGGGCGCCGTGAGGGCTGCCTTTCCACCCGCGGCGCCATTCAGACAAATGCGCTAAGGTCAAAGGTCAGGGGGCGGGCCCTCAGGGCCGTGTACTGCAGCGCGCCCTCCCAGGATGAGAACGGCCTCTTCGTGCCGTTGCCCGGCGCCCCACCAGCGGGTGTGGCTGCGCCATAGCGTCCTCAACGTGGGGGAGGGAAACAGCAGTGTGAGAACGTTGAGCGCCACCGGGACCAAGGGAGACGGTACCGCCAGCCGCACGTCCCCCACGGAGAAGCCCGGCAAGCCAGGGACGGTGGACGTGGAAGATCCCCCGAATGGCCCTCTCATCCTGGTCTTGAATGTTACGGTCACGGACGAGACGCCCGGGTGGCAGGGCAAGGTCACCTGCACCGAGACGGGCCCGTAGCCCCGAAACGTCCAGTCTGGCTTCGAGGGCTCCGGGCTGAAGACCTTCAAGCAGGTCCACACGTTCAAGGTGGTCGGCGTGAAGGCGGAGAGGGGACTCCCCGGAGGGGCTGCAGGACGCCAAGGTGGTCGGTCAGAACGCTTCCACCCACGCCGCGTCGCTCACCGGCGGGTTCGCCGCGACCGGGAATTTTCCGGGCGTGCCGACCAAGATCTGAAGGCGTGTTGCGCAGTAAGGAGGCGAGGCTCCAGAAACGGCGTCTGGGTAGGGGAAAAGCCCTTCTTTTTGAACCAAAACCAATCTGGGTTGGTTATGGTCGACCCAGACAGCGTTTTCGTAAACTTGATCTGCCACTGCGCAACCGGTCTTGAGTGGAACGGAACCTCAGCCAGGACAACTGAACTGGGGGCTCCTCACCAGATACGGAGGAAACCGCCTCAAGGAGGCACCCCCGGTTCCTTCCCGTGGGTTTTGGGAGCCGCGCTGCTCAGTTCGCCTCGTGGGCGAGGACGACCGGGTCGGCAGCGGAGCGCCGGAAGGCCACCTGGGCCCACTCCTCAAAGCGCGCACGGTACTCGGTGGGCACGTCATGCTCGGCGGTCTGCTGGACCCAGGCGCGGAGATCGGCAAGCGCCTGGGTCCCACGGTCAGGGCCGAGTATCCGCGCCACCCGCGCCCGCACCTCCCGCCACTCCAGGAGGCCGATCACCCCGGCAGGGTGGTCCTCGGGTGGGGCCTCCCAGGGCAGGGGCGGCAGCCCCAGTTCCAGCCGGGCGGCGTTGCGGCGCACTTCGGCACCGAGCGCCACTCCGCGGAAGCCCTCCTCGCGGCTGCGGCCCAGCACCGCCTCAAGCAGGGGCAGGCGTTCTTGCGGGCCGAACAGAGCTGCGCGGGCGAGGTCCAGGCGTGCCGCCCAGTATCCCCTGCCCTGCAGAACCCGCCCGGCCTCGCGCAGGGCTGCCTCCGCTTCCTCCCGGTGTCCCAGGTTCGCAATCAGGTCCAGCACGAGCACCCGGACCTCAGGGAGCTGGTTGGGCGAGTCCGGCAGGGTCCGCAGCAGGTCGCGCGCCTCCGCGAGGGCGTCGCGGGACGCGCCCAGTTCGGCGAGGACGGTCGCCCGCCACGCCCGCACCTCGGGCGTCCAGACGGAGCCGTGCATCACCTCCAGCCGCAGGGCCTGATCGAGGGCGTTCAGCGCTCCCGCCATGCGGCCCTGAGCATAGTCGCACCACGCCTCGCTCTCCAGCAGGAAGAGCCGCTGGGTCGCCATCGCGGTGCCCCGCTCGAGGTAGGTTGCCATACGGGCGAGGGCCTCACGGGCCGTGTGGACGTCGCCGAACCTGAGGTGCATGCCCGCGATCTTCTGCGCACAGGCCGCGGCACCCTGCACGTCGCCCAGCGTGCGGTAGAGCACCTCTCCGCCCTCGGCGTGGCGCAGGGCCTCGCGCGGGTGGGAGACGCTCAGGTACAGCGCCCAGAGGTCGTGGGTCTTGGCCTGAAGGGCCGGAGCGTTCAGCGCGTCTCCCACCGTGAGCATGCGCTCCAGCCAGGCCGCCGGGTCGGGCGAGAAGCCCTGTTGGTAACTGGCGAAGATCAGCACTTCGAGCAGGTCGGCTTCCAGACGCAGATCACCCGCCTGGACCGCACAGGCCAGGCCGAGCCCGGCGGTCTCCAGCCCCCGCTCCACCTCGCCCCGCATCAGCGCGGCGGCGCTGTCGATGCGGTAGGCCAGCGCCTTCTGGGGGGGGGTCCTCGCCCGCTCGCACATGGTCTGCGCCAGGGCTTCGAGGGAAGGGAGGTCTTCCAGGTAGAACAGCAGCTCCCCCTGCTGGCCCCAGGCTCCAAAGGCAGCCTCCGCCTCGCCCGCTGCCCAGTAGGCTTCTCCGGCCTGGCCCAGGTTCTGCGCAGCGGTGGGGTTCAGGTAGCGGGCCTGCGCCTGTTCGGCGGCCTTGACCCACTGGGGCGCAGCCAGAGCGGGTTTGCCGCCCTCCTTCCAGTGGGAGGCGATGCGGGCCGGGTGCGCGCCCTGCCCTTCAAGCGCCCGGGCCGCGCCCCGGTGCAACAGGGGCTGCACAGAGGCGGGGACGCCCTGACGAACCGCCTCGTACACCAGGTCGTGCGAGAAGCGCTCCCCGGTGACGATCTGGGCCGCGCCGAGTTCCTCCCAGGCGGTCATCAGGTCGAAGAGGGGCGCGCCCAGCACCTGGGCCACGAGTTCGACGTCAAAGTCGCGCTGCAGGGTGGCGGCGGCCCGGGCCGCCTGAAGTGCCGGGGTCGAGAGCAGCGCGAGGCGGCGCTCAATAAGTTGTCCCACCCTGGGCGGCAGGGGCAGCCGTTCGGGGAGGCCCTGAGCCAGCTGGCCGGTTTCGAGGAGGTGCCGAACGGTTTCGAGGAGGAACAGCGGATTGCCGCCGCAGTGGGCGTGCAGCCGCGCGCGCACCCCCGGGTCGTCCGGCACACCGAGGTCGTCCATCAGCGTGCCCACGCCGTCGCCTTCCAGCGGTTCGAGGTCGATCAGGATGCCCTGTCCCGCCTCAATCAGGCGCAGGATCAGCGCCTCGCTCTCGGGGGCCACCTCGCCCTTGCGGTAGGTGATCAGCATGGGTGGCAGCCGGCCCTTCATCCCCTGTGGCAGGGGCGTATTCCACATAAACGCGCCGTCCTGGTTGGACTCGTAGTCGAAAAACTGCCAGTCATCCGCCACCACGGCGGCGAGGCCCTCATTCCGCTCGGCGAAAAACACCTGCATGGCCTGCCGAAGCCGCAACACGTCCGACTCGCTGCTCAGGGGGGCCAGGACCTCGCCTTCCCTCGCCAGTTCGGGCAGCACCCGCGCCATCTCGCGCCGCACCCACTCCTGAAGGGGCACGTCGGGAAAGCGGCCCAGCACCGTCCGGGCATTGCGGGCCGAGGACGCGAAGGGCACCTGGGTATCACCCGGGCGGCCCTCGTACACCACGAACTCGCCCTTGCTCGCCGCGAAGTCCTGGGCCAGGCGCGTCTTGCCGGCCCCGGGCGCGCCCCGGATGTAGATGTAGGTCGCTCCCCGCTCCCAGGCCGCCTCCATCTGGGCCCACTCGCGCTCGCGGCCCACGAGGTGCGGCGGGCGCTGCACCGCGAGGGAGAGGGCAGCGGACCGGGAAGGCCTCGGGGCCGGCACCGTACCCCGGTCGATCTCACGGGCGAGATCCGCCGTCTCGGGCAGCGGGTCCACGCCGAATTCGCGCCGCAGCACCTGCTGGCAGCGCCGGTAAGCGCGCAGGGCCGCCGGGCGGTCGCCGGACAGGTACGTCAGCCGCATGACGTGACGCCAGGCTTCCTCAGACACCGGGTCGAGGTCGAGCAGCCGCCGGGCCAGGGCGAGGGCCTCTCCGACTTCGCCGTCCCGCTCCGCCCTCAGCAGTTGGGCCCGCAGCGCCCCGGTTCGCCACTCCTGAAGTTGTTCGCGCTGAGCCGTCACCCAGTCGTCGAGGTCCGGACAGTCGTCGTAGCTCAGGTGGTGCAGCAGCGTTCCGTCCAGCTCCAGCAAATCAGCGAGACGGCCCTGGGTCAGTGCAGCGCGCGCTTGCGCGGCGTCGACCGCCAGCGCTGGCCTCAGGCCCACCTCGTCACTCCCCCCGATCAGGTCCGCACCTGTGGCGAGGCGCAATTTGCGCAGCATCTGTGAGAGGTTGTTTCTGGCGGTGGCTTCCGGCGAATCGGGCCACAGCAGCCCGACGAGGCGCGAGCGGGACGTGGTGCCCTCCAGCGCGAGGTACGCGAGGCACGCCGCCAGCTTGCGTTCCAGCGGGACGACAACTTGCCCGGGACCCGTCAGGCGGACCTGCCCCAGAACCTGGGCATGCCACACCGCGCTCATCTCCGTCCCCAGGGGGAGGCGAGCGCGTCGAGCGGCGTGGGATGCATAGGACTGGACATCATGACCTCCTCGGTAGGCAGGGTTTCAGCCGTGGGACGGGAGCGGCTGGGGCCTGGGCAGGAGGGCCAGCCGCCCAGCCTGGGCGGCACCGGCCTTGTCTCCCGGCGCGTCCCGCACCTCAGCCACCTCGCCGTGAACGCGGGCGGCCTCCTCCAAGCGGTACTGGTCCTGAGCCCAGCGCGCGGCCCGCCGGAGGAACGGCAGGGCCGCCCCGGGCTTGCTTTCCTGCCGTCAATGCTCGGCAATGCTCCCAGCAGGCCGAGGAGCGGCGCACCGGGCACCTCGGCCACCCGCTCGGCGCCGAAGTCGCTCTGCAAGGTGGCGACCACGCGCGGCATACCGCCCGGCTGTCGCAGCGGAAAGCTGGTGCCGAACGTGAAGGCGCCCACCGCGTTCGTGCTGTCGCCGAAGAACTGCCAGCCGTCACACACGTTGCTGAGCAGACCGTCGTGGACGGCAGCGGTCCAGAATGTGTGGGCTTCACGCAACCGCAGCAGGTCCTCCTCACTGGCGATGACCGCCGTGAACTGACCCAGAGGGGCGATCTCGGGCGCAAAACGACACAACTCCGGGCGCACCCACGGTTTCGTCCGGGGCATGAGGTCCGGGCGGCGCTCCTCCTCGTGCCGCAACGTGCGGGTGAGCGCTGCCCAGGACTGCACCCGGTTGCCGGATTGCCGGGAGTACACGGTGAATTCGCCCTTGCTCGCTGCGAAACCGAAGGCGAGGAGAGCCTGGCCCGGGCCAGGCTCTCCGGGAATGGAAATCCACTGGCCCGCCTGCCAGGCCTGCTCCAATATCTTCCGCTCGCGCTCACGCCCGCTCAGGTGCTGGGGGCGCGACACGGCCAGGGGCGGTTCACGCCCCACTGGTGGGGTGGAGGGCATCGGGACCGTGCCACGGCCGATCTCGCGGGCCAGCCGCACGGTCCCGGGCAGGGATTCGGTGCCGAACCCGCGGGGACCGAGGTCGAGGAGCCCGCAGCCATGGACCAGGGCCGCCGGGAGATCGCCCGCCCGCGCCAGCCGGGCAGCCCTGTGTCGCCTCGCCTGGGTTCGCCATTCCAAGAGCCGTTCGCGCCGGGCCATCACCCACCCGTCAAGGTCCGGGCAGTCGCCGTACCTCTGGTTCTGGAAGAATTCCCCACCCAGGTCCAGCAATTCGTTGAGGCGGGCCTGCGCGGAGGCGCCCCGGGCCCGTGCCGCGTCCACCTCCAGTCCAGAGAGGAGGTCAAATTCACCGGTTCCAGCAGTGAATTCGGTGCCGTTGGCGAGGCGCAGTTTGCGCAGCATCTGCGGGAGATTGTTCCGGGCGGTTGCCCCGGGCGGGTCGGACCACAGGAGTCCAACGAGGCGTGAACGGGATGTAGGCCCCTCCAAGGCCAGGTAGGCCAGGTAGGCCAGGCACGCCGCCAGCTTGCGCTCAACCGGCGAGGCCGTCCCTGTGGGGCCGTTCAGCCGCGCCTGACCCAGAACCTGGAGGTGCCAAGTCGGCATGTTCATGAGGTCTAAATGTTAGCACTTCGTCCGCAATCAGGCCCCAATCATGCCGCCCCGTCTAGGCTTCCCCGACACTGCCGAGCGGTGCTGGAGGCCCACGATATGAACGACGACAGCCGCGTCCTTTCCCCCACTGAACACGAGGTCTACCTGCTGCGCGTCTGGTACGAGTTCGACGGGCCGCGCCCGGTGTGGCGGGCCTCGGTGCTGCTCCCCCACGACGACCGGAGGCGCTACTTCGCCACGCCGGAGGTGCTGCTGCACTTCCTTGGAAAGCATGTCCTGACTCAGCGTCCGGTGGACAGCGCTCCCCAGGACCTGTAGCCCTGATTTCAGGTCCACCCCACCCAACCCACTCCCCCAGTCACGCCCGAATCAGGGGTACTTTTCTACCGTGATGGGGCCAACAGGCAAGGAGACCCCACCATGCGAGCACTCACCCTGACCAGCGCCCTCCCGCTCTCCGCTGCCCTTTTCGCCTGCTCCACGGGCGGCAGCACTTCCGCCCTCACCGTCCAGACCACCGAACCCACTCCGGGCAGCGCCAGCGTGGGGGCAGGTCAGAGCACCACCCTCACCGCCACTGCGGGGAACGCGCAGGGCCAGGTTTTGCCGAACACCACCTTCACCTGGAAGTCCAGCAGCGAGGCGGTCGCAAAGGTGGCGGGCGGCGTCGTGACCGGAATGGGGGCGCGGGCATGGCGCACGTCACCGCCAGCACAGGCGGCGTGACGAGCCACACGGCGAACATCACCGTGACCCAGACCCAACCCTCCAGCAGCTTCGACCTGAGGCTCTCCGGCGACAAACTTCCCGTCGTGACGGGAACGAGCGCGGGCCTGACAGTCAACGCCGCCCGCAAGAACGGCTTTGCAGGGGCTGTCACGCTGAACGTGGGTGGTCTCCCAGCGGGGACGAGCGCGGCCCCCGTGACCCTTGCGGCCGATCAGACGAGCGCGACGGTGACGTTCAGTGCGGCGGCCAGCACCCCGCACTCGCAGCCCACCGCCGTCCCCCTGACGGGGACCGGGACGGACGTGGCCAGCGTGACCAAGGCCCTTACCGTGACGCTGCGCGGTCCCGCAGGGAGCCTGGACACGACCTTCGGCATGGGTGGCGTCAGCGTGGCCCCGATGGGCGACGGCGACGATTACCTGAGCGCTGTGGTCGTGCAAAGTGACGGCAAGCTCTTGGTGACAGGCTCCGGCGGCAGCGGCGCGACCTCGCCCGACGTTGCGGTGGCGCGCTTTACCCGGGACGGCGCCGCAGCGTTCGGCACGGTGCGCCTGACGGCAAGCGGTCAACCCGGCGCCAGCTTCGGTACGAACGGCAAGGTCCTGACCACCTTTGGGAGCAGCGCCGGCGCCGGGGACCGGGTCAACGCCGCACTGGTCCAGCCCGGCGGGAAGATCGTGGTGGGCGGCTCGCCGAGCTTCTCCAGCGCCACGACCGGCGTGGACTTCGCCCTGGCCCGGTACACGCCCTCCGGCGCCCTCGACGACGCCTTCGGCACGGGCGGTACGGTGAACACCGCCGTCACGGCGGTCAGCTCCTCGGACAAGGTGTACGCGCTGGCCCTGCAGGGCGGCAAGATTGTCGCATCGCAGTGGGAGGGGACATATTTGAGGCTGCGAGGTACACGGCCTCGGGGGCGCTCGACTCCAGCTTCGGCGCTGGAGGGAAGGTCAGCACCCTCCTGGAGAATGCTGGAACCGCCCGCTCCGTGCAGGTGGCTGCCCAGGGCCGGCTCGTGCCGGCGGGCGAGCACCGCATGAACACGCTGGTCGTGTCGTCCTGCAACCCGGCGACTGCGTCCCCGCCACCTGGATTGTGCTCACGGGGGAACGGAACGACGGCAACGAGGACTTCGCCCTGACCCGCCACTGGCCCTGAAGACAGCGGAGCGGCCCCTTCGGCCTGCTGCCCCCGAATCAACACCCCACCGACCCTTTCTGCCCCCGCGTTCACCGTACGGGTCCGTCCCCTCGTCTCTCAGGAGCAAAGGCCATGCGCAAGACCGTTCTGATCACCTCTCTCGCCCTCTCCACGGCGCTGGCGGCCTCCAGCAAACCCGTTTCTGGCAGCGTGCAAGGCCAGGCGCTCGACACGGGCGGCAAGCCCCTGTCTGGCGTGCAGGTCTGGATCAAGCCGGTCGTGACGACTGGCGTCGCCGAGACCCTCACCGACGACACGGGCCGCTATCAGGTCACCGGCCTGCCTCCCGTGGGCTACCGCTCCTACGCCTGGCTCCGGGCCCCCTACCAGGGCAAGACCTTCTGCTACCGCCTCGCCCAGCCCAGCGCCACCGACTACAACGCCTTCAACCCACGTGAAGGTCTGGTGCGCAACTTCAGGTGGCAGCTCTCAGGCCGCATTCCGGGCGAAGAACCCTACAGCGACCTGGGCTACTTCGGCGGCAGCCTTCCCCTGATGGCCGCCTTCGGTCAGCCGCGATGGGCCACCCAGGACGACGAGATCGAACTGCAACTCACGCCGGTGGGGCCCCTCATCGACGGCAGTGTGGGCAAGCCCATGACGAAGACGGCCCCCGCGCGGGGCATGGTGCTCGACGTGCCGATCGGCACCTACCGGGTCAAGGCCACCTTTATCGGTACGAACGGCACACGCGAGGCACTCCACGTCTCTGCCTTCGACGGGAACTACGCGGAGGAGGCGACCGTGAAGTTCAAACCCTCCGGTGACATCTGCAAGGGCGCGACCGGCGGGGCACCGGGCCGCGCTTACGTCTACTGGAAGTTCCAGTAAGACCCTCCGCATCCTCTATCTGCCCCCCAGGAGACCCACCGTGAAATCCCTTCCCTTCTTGACCCTCGCTCTCGCCGTGCTCTCTGGCGCTTCCGCCGCCCGCCTGCCCACCAACCTGAAGCCGTTCGAGGCCGACCAGGTGTGCGTAGGACGCGCTGAGGTGGTGGTGCGCGGCAAGGCCGACGGCAAACTCACCCAGATGACCCAAGACACCCTGACGAAGCTCGCGGCGTCCATGAGATTAAACCCGGACGGCGAGAGTTATACGGCGTGTCCCGCCTGGCTCTCCTTTCGCGTGGAGGCGGGAAACACCGCAGATGGTGGGCTCGTTTACTCGGCGATCTTGAGCCTCGTCACGCCGAAGGTGCAGACCAAGGCGGTCGAGAATCTGAAGAGCGAGAGCTTCGACTACGACGGCGGCTTCGAGTACGTCACCCTGTGGAGCGACACGGGCTACAACACCGCCACGAACCTGGACAACCTGGGTTTTAAGCTGAGGGCCGAGGTCGTGTCGCAAATGGACGACTTCTCGGCGGATTGGAAGAAGGTGCGCTAGCCCGGCTCTCCTACCCCAAGGTTGTGGCAAACCCACCGCAGTGGGGTCGAAGTGGTGCAGCAGGGGGCTTGATTCTCAAGCCCCCTGCTGCATTGCCTCTCGCCAGAGGAGCTGTGCTGCGGTTTGGTTGCTTTCTCGGATGGAAGTGGCCATGGCGCCCTGAGCGTGGTTCTGCCGCAGTACGTTCGTCTCGCTCCCCACACCGAAGGCAACTCCATGCCCTGGACGCAACGAGGGCCTCTGGCCGCCACTTTTGATGATTGGGGTGGTCACGCTCCTGATCATGCAATTCCTTGTGCGCTCACCTCCAACGTTCTCACCCACCTCGCGCAGGCGAACGACGACATGAAGAACCTGCTCGGGAGCGCCAGGATCGCCACGCTGTATCTGGGCAATGACCTGCGGATCAGGCGCTTTGGGCCTCTCAGGTCATGAACCTGATTCCCACCGATGTTGAGCGGCACGAGGAGGACACCAGCGTCAAGCTCCTCGATACCGACTTCGGGCGTGGTGTCCGGCAGGTGCTCGGTACGCTCACGCCCATAGCGGTGCAGGTGCGCGCCACAGGCGGTCACTGGTACCGCATGCGGATTTATCCCTGCCGCACCTCCGACAACTTCATTGACGGCGTCGTCATGGCCTTTACCAACACTGACGCGGTCAAATCGTTGGAGGCGAGGCCCGACCACTCGGCGCTGCACTCCGAAGCGCTTCTCAGGAGCATCCTGACGCCCCCGCTCGTGTTCGGCGATGACTTGCGCGTGGTGACCGCCAACAGGGCGCTGCACACGTTGCTGCGGGCTTTCCCGAGCAGGTCCGGGGGCAGCGGTTGTACGACCTCGGCAGCCGTCAGCTCGGCCAGTGGGAGCTGCGCGAGCAGCGGAGCCGCAGGGTCCGGACGGATACACCGCTGTCACAGTTCATCATCCATCTGAACGTGCCGGGCGTGGGCGTGCAGAAGACGAAGGTGGAGGTGCGGCCGGTGCTGGACCCGGGTCAAGTGCAGGCCCTGAACCTGATGATGCTGGAGGACGTCACGTCGGTCTTCCACCGGGTGGCTGAGGTCGGAGAGGGCTTCACGGGGGATCCCCGGGCGCAGGAGCAGTGACGCAAAAGACCTCGACCTGACCCGGGGCGATGAACACCGGACTTTGGTTGGGAATCGGTCGGGGCTTCCTCACGGTCTTCTCCGGGCGGAGTGGAGGACTGGACCCAAGTCGACGAGGAACGTCCGCTGGAAATCGCGGCGCCTGCGTTGATAAGGGCCGTGTTACCAGAGCGGTTGGGGACGCCTTCTGCCGGGGAAGAACCGGCGGCACCCGTGCTGAAGACGTCCCTGCCCCAACAGGACCGTCCCGGCGAGCAGGAAGCGGCGCAGGGGTTGGAGGCAGCGGTCACGGAGGCGTTGAGTGAGGTCCGCCGGGAGCTGTCGCGGGAGACTGGGTATGCGGCGTACCTGGTCTTTCCGAACGCCACGTTGGGTGCGCTCGCTGTGCGCCGGCCTCAGACGATGGCGGCGTTGGGGGGCATTGCCGGGCTGGGTCCCAAGCGCATTCAAGCGTACGGAGAAAGGATTGGTTGGAGGTGGAGTTTGTTCAGCCTTGCCTGGCGTGGAAAACGCCAGAGCCCGTTCAAGCTCCAGATCGGGCACAGCAAGCTCACCAAGCAGCTACGGCTCAGGCAGAGTAAATAGAAAAGCTGTGCCCTCTCCCAGTTGAGACTCCAGCCATAACGTCCCTCCATGTTCCTCAATGACAGAACGAGCAATGGCAAGCCCGATCCCGTTGCCCTCGTACGTCTGTCGATCATGCAACCGCTGAAAAACACCGAAGATCCGTTCAAAGTCTGCGGGCGCGATGCCAATCCCGTTGTCCTCAACGCGGAACTGCCACATTCCATCAAGTGAAACGGCATGAATGCACACCGCTGGAACACGGCCCGGTGGTTGAAACTTCAAGGCGTTCACAATGAGGTTCTGAAACAATTGGCTGAGCTGAGATGTATCTCCAACGACCACGGGCAACTGGCCAACCTCAACCACTGCACCTGTGTCCTCAATCAGGACATGCAGGTTTTCGAGCACAGCTGCCACCCGCTCTTGCAGATTGACTGGCTGGAAAGGTGGATGTTGTCCGATGCGGGAAACGGCCAGCAGGTCGTCGATCATTTTATTCATGCGTTCGGCAGCGCTGACGGTCATAGCAATGAGGCGGTCTGCCTGGTCATCGAGCTGTCCCTGGTATTTGCGCCGAAGCAAGCCAACGAAACTGGATATGGTTCTCAGCGGCTCCCGTAGGTCGTGCGAAGCCACGTATGCAAACTGTTCGAGTGATCGGTTGGAGCGGAGGAGTTGCGCTGTACGCTGCTCCACATGCTGCTCCAGGGTATGGTTCAGGCGCTGCAGTTCAGCCTCCGCTTGCTTCTGCGCCTGCACGATGGTTCCGCTGGCAAGCCAAGCAAAGTTTGAAGACGGTGTAGGCAGAGGTTGTACCTGAAACAAAAACCAGTAGTAGCGCCCCTGATTGCAGCAAAGCCGGAAGCTGAGCTGAAAGGGCCGTCCTCCTGCAATCAGGGTATGCCAGTCGGCCAGCACCTGCGTTCGGTCATCCGGATGAATGAGTTCCGCGAACCTTAACCCCAAAAACGCCTCACGTGGGCGGCCGCTGTAGCGCAGGGTCCGGCCGTTTACGTCCTGTACCTGTCCTTGGGATCCGAGCTGCCAGACCATTTGAGGCAGCACGTCCAGCAGTCCCCGCGCAGCTGCAAACGCATCTGCATTGCTGGCAACCTCGGTGGTCATGGCCCCAGTGTAGCGGCTCAGCAGAAGCTCAGCTGTCGCGCTGCACCCACGGTGGCCAGGACAATTCACCGGTAACTCGCCTTTCTCTCCCGCCTTCGCCTTGGCGCTGTCCAGGGTCCGGTGCCTTCCCGCACCCGCAGCATCCGCCTCTCGGCGCTTGGACGGCGACCGCGGTCGGGTCGCGTCAACCGGACACGCCTATTGCTGCGTGCCCCCCGCTTCAGGGCGTTCAGCTCCAACCCCTGTTCGGCGAAGGACAGGCCAAGCATCTGCGAACTGCACAGCGCCCCACCTGAAGCTCCGGGTGATCGGCCTCAGCGGCGCGAGCCAGGGGTTCTGTCCGCTCGCGAGCGTGCTGCCGTTTGACCGCCAGAACTGCTCAGCAGCGTCACGAGGTTCTGCCCTTCAGGCGCTTTGCGGATCTGGCGCGGCAGGGAAGTGGCTCGCGGGAGGGCAGAAGATCATGCGGCGGTGCCCCAGAGGTGGCGGCCTGAACAGCCCGCCGAAGATCTGCTCTGGAAGCGTGATGACGGTCTGGGAGGGTGTGGTATTTGAGCTTGCGCCGCTGTCCCTCCACCCAGTTCAGTTCCGGGCTGTAGGACGGGAGAGACGCAATCACCAGGCCCTGTTCTTTCCAACGTTGGCGGTGTTGACCCACGCTGGCACTGGCGTGCATGCCCGCCTGGTTCATCAGGAGCACCGTGGGCCGCACCGGGAACAGACCCCGCAGGGTCTGAAGACACGGTGGACCGCGTCAGGATTGGACTGAACCCTTAGGAGCGGACCAAGAGACCAAGCACTTCGTCCCCGTCAGCCCGTAGGCTGACGGCACCGAAGGAGCCCGTATGCCCGGACGTACCCACAGCCGTGAGTTCAAGCTCGACATCGTGAATCAAGTTGACGGGGGTCAAAAGACGACCGCTCAGCTCTGCCGAGAACACGCTCTCTCGCCCAGTCTGATCCACCGCTGGCGGAAGGAGGTCGAGGTGCGTGGGGAAATGGCCTTCACCGACCAGGCCAAGCCCGACCAGTCGTTGGAACAGCGAATCGCCGAGTTGGAACGGTTTTGCGGGCAGTTGTCGTTGGAGAACACAATCCTAAAAAAGTCGTTGGCGACGTACCGCTCGAAACAAGGCACCAAATGATCGAGGATGCGCGGAGCGCGCCCAAAAGAGGTGTCGGTGCGTCGTCTGTGTGAGCTGCACGGGGTTAATCGCTCGTGGTTCTACGAACAGCAGGGCCGGGAGGAGATGGACGCCGATCAGGCGTTGTCCCAGGACATTGAGGCCGTAGTGGTGGAGTTCGACGGATACGGATATCGGCGTGTCACCCGCGAGTTGGCCCGACGAGGCCGCCCAGTGAACCACAAGCGCGTGTTGAGAGTCATGCGGGAACGCCGGTTGCTCTGCCGCCCGAAGCGCCGCTATCGGGCGACAACCGATTCCAACCACAACGAGAAGCGCTTCCCAAATCTGCTACGCGAAGTCGTCCCAGTACGGCCAGATCAGGTCTGGCAAGCCGATCTGACCTACGTGCGAGTCCGCCAAGGCTTTGTGTACCTGGCCTGCGTGCTGGACGGTTTTACCCGTGAGGTGGTGGGCTGGTCCATGTCAAAGTTTCTGGACGCAGATTTACCGCTGGCAGCGCTCAACAACGCGCTTGCAGCGCGTTGTCCTGCCCCCGGTCTGCTGCACCATTCGGACCAGGGCGTGCAATACGCCAGTCGGGTGTACGTGGACCGCTTGCGGTCCGCAGGAATCACGCCAAGTATGTCCAGGACAGGCAATCCCTATGACAACGCCAAAATGGAGAGCTTCTACAAGACCCTGAAGACTGAGGAGGTCGATCTGCAAGAATACGTCGATCTGGACGACGCTCGACGACACATCGAGTTCTTTATTGCGGACCTGTACAACCGTCGCCGACTGCACTCCAGCCTGGGGTACGTTCCACCCGCCGAGTTCGCCGCCCGCTACACTACCGCCCAGATGTGACTTGCCCTGCGGTCCGCTCGATTGGGTTCACTCCAGATCGTCTCCGATATACCTACTGCCCCACAGTGATGTGGCGGAGTAGGCAGCGAGCCGTTCCGCCTGCATCTGCCCGCTTGGCGGTGTTTTGGTGGGGGACGACGGGACATGTTGGTGGAGTCCGCCACAGGTGACTCCCGCAAGTTGAGGGGAGGGACGGTGGTATGGAAGGGGAAGAGATCAAGTGAGTGCAGGCGGTAGGGGTTGGTGGGGCCGTCCGGCGACGCGAGGCGGCTCACAGTGGCCCGCGCGAAGGTGTCGTCCGCCCGCTGGAACAACGGTGTGGGGCGCGTGCGGTACAGGGCCGACTGAAAAGTCAACACGCCGCCCGGGGAGCAGGCTGGTGGCGCCCACGTGACCGCCGAGCGTTTGACTGGCAACGCCAAATCCAAGGCGCAGGAGGCTGGACCGCCTGACGCTGCACCGCCCGGTTCTGGAGAACTGCCCCCTGAATCTGGGCGGCGGAGGGACGGTGCGGCGCGAGCATAGGCAGAAGGTGGGGCATGGGAGGGGGGCGGGGTGGATCGGAGACGGTTCCCGCCCCGGCGGTTACTTCGAGCAGGTCAGGTCCACCCGGAAGGAGGGCGTCTGGGTGTTGTAGGCCAGGCCCTCGTTCTTCACGGGCGTCGGGTTGAGGACCGAGAGAATCAGTTTGGTGGGCCGGGCAGCGGTAAAGGCGGGCCAGGTGGTTCGGTCGCTCCCGGCGTAAAAGCGCATCTGACCCCGCAACACCCCTCCGGGCGGCAGGTCTTTGGCGAAGGTGTAATACACGCCGTCCCCGGAAATGTCACCCGCCGGATTCCCACCAGCCTGAAATAGGTAAATCCCCTTGCCAAACGCGTCGATGGAGATCGTGGGCGAGATGTCCTTGCTCGTGGCGTTCCTGAATTCCAGGTCCACGCCCCAGCCGGGTGCACCTGCACCCTCGTCGCGGGCGACGGCTTTCACGGCCAGCACCTTTACCCGCCAGACGCCGTTGAACAGGGTGTCACCCAGGCAGCCCTCGGTGGCTGGGCGCTGGTTGGTCCCCCCGACGGGGCTGACCGGTCCGGGTGTGGATGCGCCCGCCGTCAGTGTGAGCGTATTGCCGCTGCGTGTCGCCCGCACGCCCAGGCGGGTCAGCGCCGAGACTGGCACGAACGCCTCGCCCTTCACGACGATGGCGTGGGTGGATGACACCTGCCCGCCCACCACGAGGTCGAGCACACTTTGCACGCCTTGCGCGAGGGTGAGCCCAGCCGTCAGCAGTCCGGCGGTGAGGAGGGCGGTGCGGGCCTGACGCGTGATGTTTTGCCTCATGGGATGCTCCTTCACTGGCCTTGGAGGCCGGAAAAACGGGTGGTTTCAGCGCAGGGGCAGGTCTGTCTGCGCGCAGAAGCGAGCTGCGTTATCTGGGCCCGCCGATTGCCAGGGTCAGAACACGTCCATTCATACGTGTACTCCTCTTTCGAAATCCGGCCTGGGGCTTCAGTTCTGCTCGCGTTCCCAGGTGATCGTCACCACGTCGCCGCCCTGGAGGAATTCGTGGTCGTGCAGCACGGTGGCGGCAGTGAAACCGCCCACAACGTTGTCCTTGGCGCGTCCGAGGTGGGTCGCAGCGCTCCGTTCCCGCTGAGGATGGAGGGGGTGGGATTCATGGACTCTCCTTGAGGCTCGGGCCGTACCTGACCGCACAGACTTCCCACTGGGAGTCCGTCCTGGCCGCCCCGGCTGTTTGCTCTGGAAGCACCGTAACTCTCCGTGCGTGATTTCAGCGTTACGGGAAAGCTGGGGCGCCATGGGGCCGGGCAGCGCCCTCAAGAGCCCACTGGGCCGGTACAGCACGTGCACAACCGCCGGTTCGCCTGCTTTCCCGTCGTGTCACGCAAATGTAACGCTGTCTCCCTTACCCTTCGGGGACAGGAGGGAAGCATGACCGACATCGGTACACAGGGGCTGATCCCCGGGAGAATGGGCCACAGGAGGACGGCCCGGCACATCAGGTCGAACTCCGGCTGCGCATCTCGCCGGGCTGGGCGGGCGCGGGGTGGCGGGCCGTGCTGAGTGGCCCCGGCGACCCGGCCCCACACCAGTTTGATCGCCCCGAGGACGTGGCGGCTTTTTTGCGGCGGTACTGGTTGCCCTTCGGCCCGCGTTGACTTCGGCAGCTGTTCCCGTTCTCACAGGAGGTCAGGATGCGCGCCACCCGTCCCACTCGCCGCCCACTTCGTCCCTACACCCGCCCACTCTCCGCACTGCTTGCCCTGACTCTGGGAACCGCCCACGCTGGGTATTCCACCGACGCGGTGGTGCGGGAAATCACGGCGCAGGCCCTGAAGGTTCCCACCACCACACCTCCCGTCGCCGCCACCCGGCTGGCCGCCCTGTTGCCCAAACGCTGCGTGAGGGCCACCCCATCCAGGCCCAGGCTGGCGCAGGGGCACGCCGAGGCCACCTACGGCACCACCCGCGTGCTGCTCGACGATTTCGCGGGGCGTGCGCTGAATACGGTCATGGGCGCGGCCTTCGAGTTTGGGCAGTACGCGGACGTGCGCGACGCGGCGCTGGTCCGGCCCATGCCCGGGGCCCTGGGCTACACGGTCTTCGAGCCCCGCGCGGCGCGGGCCCAGACGCGCGTGTGGGTGGGGGGCCGCTTCGTGGTGCAAATCATCGCGGAGTCCGCCCACAGCCGCAGTGACGTGGACGCCTGCCTCAGGGCCACCGGACTCGCGGGTCTGGCCGCGCTGAGCCAGACTCCGCCATGAACCGGATAATTCAGCGCCCCGCTTGCCCGTGTCCGCCGTTGCTGCGGTGAAGCATTCGTCCGCACCGGAGGAATCGGAACCCCAGGACACCCGCTCTCCAGGGGCGGCTCACAGAGAGGAAATCCTGTGTCCCACAGCGGCCCAGTCCGTAGCCTTCCCCAGCGGCAGATTACGCCTGCACGGCCTCCTGTGGCCTCCAGACGCAGAGGGCCGCTCGCCCGTCATCTTGCTCAACCACGGAAGCGGGCGTGATCCCGGCAGTAAGCCTGAGGTCGCCCAGGTGTTTGTGGAAGCCGGTTACGCCGTGTTCGTGCCGCGTCGTCGGGGCCACGGACAGTCTGGGGGCCCTACATCGTGGACGCCCTTCCAGCAGGTGGGGAAGGGCCTCTCGCACCTCAGGACGGCGAGACGCTCGTGCGTCTGCTGAACGAGCAGCAGGCCGATCTGTACGCCGCACTGGAGTTTCTGACGGGCCATCCCTCCACCGATGCGTCCCGGGTGGCAGTGGTGGGCAGTTCCTTCAGCGGTATCCAGACTGTGCTGGCAAGCACGTAGCCCTGGCCAGTGCGGGCGGCGGGTTCCGGCCCTGCAAGCCCGGTTGCGGCGAGCCGGGCGTGAGGCGCGCGTTCCCCTGATGCGGCTGCAAGCCCGCAACGATTTCGACCTTGGGTCGACCGAAGCGTTGGAGGAGCTGCTGCGCGCTGCGGGAAAACCCCACTTCCGGCTGCTCACGCCCCCGGTGGGCGAGGGCGAGATGGACGGGCACCGCCTCATCGTGCTCGCGCCCCAGGAGTGGCGGGCGGCAGTGCTCGCCTTCTTCGCTCCGCTCTGCCCACCGGGACCGGCATAGATCGCAAACGTCCCTGCGCCGCGAGTGCCAGGCGGGGCAGGGCCATGACGCGTGGGCGGCCCTGCAAACGGCCGCACCTCAAGGCCGCGTGGCCTGGTTCAGACACGCCTATCATCCGGTCTCTGGACGACACATGCTCCGGGTCGAAGGTCCGTGTTGATGGTGTGGAGGACCAGCGGCCAAGACCCACGCAAGGGCCAGTGCTTCGGAATCTCCACGTTGAGTTCCTCCTCACTCAAGCGCTTTACCTGGCTTTCTGAGGTAGATGCTGATCTGGTGGTCCGGTAGAGAAGTAAGTTGGAAATAGGAGTCGGCGGAGGTGGACGACGCATCGTGGCCCTTCATCGCCAGTCCCTGCCCTCACGGACAGAGGGCGGCGGCAGCTCAGCGAATGGGCGCGGGGCCTTGCGACGCGAGCGAAAGTCGTCCTGCTGAGTGCGGAGAAACCGGCGGCCACCCTGGGTGAGACCGGTGCAGTGGTGGAGCTGTGTGATGACACGGCAGGGATGCGGCGCAAGAGGTCCGCGCAGGACCGACGCGCCGGTCTTCCAGATGCACCGAAGCGTGGTGCCCCTCGGACCAGAGGAGACGCAGACGTCGGGCGGGTGGTCCGACTCACGCTGGACACGCTCCCGGAGAACGCCACACACTGGAGTACGCGGAGCATGGCGAAATACAGGGGACGGACGCAAAATGCGGTGTTCCGGATCTGGAAAGCGTTTGGGCGCCGTCCTCACCTGTGTCTTCGTTCAAGCCGTCAAAAGATCCGCTGCTGATCGAGAACGTGCGGGACATGGTCGGCGCCACCCGACCCGGCCGTGCGGTGTGTGGACGAGAAGCCCCAGAGAGCGGGCAAGTCTGACGTTCCCAATGCGTCCTGGGCAAGAGGAGCGGACGGGGCACGACTCTGTCCGTCATGGCACCACAACCTTGATTGCTGGGCCAGGTGCCAAAGTTGGAACGGTCATTGCGCAGCGCTCTGGCAGACACCGTGCACCCCAGTTCAGGAACTTTCCCGATGTCGTCGGTACTCGGCGAGGTTCACGTCATTCTCGACGATGACGTCACACAAGGCCAAAGTGATGCAGGACCGGGTGCTTGCCCATCCCCACTTTCACTTCCATTTCACGCCCACGGGCGGTTCCTGGCTCAATCTCGTGGAGTCCTGGTTCTCGTTACTGAGCCGCTTGCGGCTCAGACGGGGACACTTCAAATCGAAAGGCGAACCCGAACGAGCAACTGAGGCCTTCGTCGCCCAGAACAGCGAGCACCCGACATCTTCCGTATGGACCAGGTCTGGCGGTGACATTCTTCAAAGCGTCAAGCGCTTTTGTGAGGGCCAGCTTCCCCTGCAAAACACCCAGGAAACCTCCCCATCAGACCACTAGAGCGTGGGTTAAAGTGTGGACTTCCTTTTGACCGAGTACGGCGAGCGAACTTGAATGTGCATTGGGGACAAATACTCGTGGTGAAACGGCCTTGAAGGCGGAGTTGAAGCTAAGGAACGGACAACGGGCCGTACGGCAAGCCAAAGCCTGTGAAACAACGAAGGCGGCGGGCCGTATGGCCCGCCGCTTAAAGTGCGGGGACCTCAGCGTTTCCTCCTCCCCTTGGAATTTCACGGCTTCGCCGAGGCGAGCGAAACCAAATGCGGTGACACGGGCTGCGCGTCCCCATGGGCCTCGACCACAGCGTCAGCTTTGTCGTCGCCTTTGGTATCCACCGCACGGCCCACAGCGACGTCATCCCCTGTCCCTTCTGCACCACCCTCGCTCAGGCGTCCCTCAACTGGGTGCACACGTTCAGACACGGCCTTGTGATTCCGGGCTGTTTCCGCCGTCCGGGTGCTTCCGCTTGGCTCATGGCCCGCTTGCCCTCCGGCGGCGGCCCAACCAACGCCCCCGCCGCTTTCGTCTTTCGTCCGTCGGCTGCGCGCCGCTGTTGCCTCCAACGCTGCTGTCCTGTGCGGCAACCGTTCTGCGCGGTTGTCCCTTCCTCATCCTGCGGGTCTGTCCTTGGGCCTTCTTGCCTTATAAGGATTCCGGTCCATCCGTGATGAGACAACTGGTGAACCCAGGCGGTGCGAGCAGGAAAAACGGTGACGGAGAAGCGTGGAAACACCGGAGCGGAAGGGACGGAACGGGTGATCCGGAAACTGTATTAGGCGTTCTGAAGCGCAGGGAGGGGCGCACGTCCTGCAGATTGCAGGAGATATTCCATGTACCGCTCGGAAAAGCCCTGCACGAGCATCTCGGCCACCTCCGCTATGTCGGTGCCCAGAGGATGGGTGAAGGGTTCGGGAACGGTGAAATTGTTCACCTGTGCGCCCTGCACCACCAGTTTCCCTCCGTAGGTCACCGTCAGGGGGAGGTGCACCTCGAACTCTGGGCTTTCGAGCCCCTCAAGCGGCAGCTTCATCCGGATCTGCAGCGACGACATGCTGGCCACGTCCTGCGTGGAAAGGGGGGCATCCGGCTGCTGGACGCGTACATCCCGGTACCCCCGCTGCTCCAAGACCTCTTGAAGGTGCGTTTGTAATTCCTCCAGATACGTCTGCGCCCGGTGCCGCGCCTCCTGCCGGATATACAGGATCTGAGCGAAATCGAGCGCACACGGTGTGGCGTCATGTCCTCTCCGGGTCGCAGATGGAGGTAAGGTCATCATCGCCCCCTCAGCATGATGGGGGGGGCAGCGGAGTGGAGACGGAACGTTTGAAAGCGGCTTGCGCCGTTTCAAAGGATGTTCCCAACTTGGCTCAACGCCGCTTCACCAAACCTTCCCCAACAGGGGCACCGGCTCGGTCACCGTCATGCCCCGGATGGAGATGAGCCAAACCACACTGACTCTAACGTTCATGCTGGCAAGGCTTCAGGACAACGACCTCACTTGTCCTCCGTCAAGGCAAAGCCTCGGCTGAACTGCTTCTGCAGAGCGGTAAAAACCACCAGCGGGGGAAGCATCGTGACGATGGCTCCGGCCATGACGGCTCCCCAGTCCGTCTGGCCGCCCACCTCGATCAAGCGGCGCAGCCCCACCTGCACGACCTGTTTGTCGTCTTGCTGTAAGATTACCAGCGGCCAAATGTACTGGTCCCAGGCATACACGAACTGAATTACCCCGAGCGCGCCGATGGTGTTCCAACTCATTGGCACCAATATTCGCGTGAGGTATAGCAGTGGGCCGCAGCCATCGATGCGTGCGGCGTCGGCGAGGCTGGTCGGAATATTCAGAAAGTGCTGACGAAAGAGAAAGGTGCCTGTAGCGCTTGCCAGAAAGGGCACGATGATGGCGGCGTAGGTGTCGGCCCACTTCAGGTCTCGGCTGACAAAGTCGAACAAGGCGATGATCAAGACCTCGGTCGGCAGCATCAGCGACAGCAGCACCAGCGTAAAGGCGACACCCTTGAGTGGAAAACGGAAGTAGACGAACGCGAGTGCGGCGAGCAGGGACAGCACAGTCTTGCCGAGCGTCACGCACACGGCCACCAACAGGCTGTTGAGCATGAAATGCCCGAGGTGCGCTTCTCTCCAGATGCCCGAGAGGTTGTGAACGAATGCCCCACCAGGCCACAACCGCGCGCTCAACACGTCGCTCGACACCTGGGTGGCTTTGATCAGCGCGAACAGGAGTGGCGCGCTGATCAGCAGCACGGCCAGGTTGAGAATCAGGTGGGTGATCCACACCTGCTGATGGTGCCGGCCCTTAAGCACCGTAATGCACCCGCCGCTCTCCCAACCGGAACTGCATCCAGGTGACGAAAGCCACCAGCGCCAGCATCAGGGCCGCCTGCGCCGCAGCCGCCCCGGTCTTGAAGTTCACAAAGCCGTCTTGATAGAGCTGATACACCAGAAAGGTCGTGATTCCAGCGTGGCCGATGTAGGGTCCACCCTTGGTCAGGATGTCGGTCAGTGCAAACGAGTCGAACAGGGCAGAGACGATGTTGGTCAGCACCAGGAAAAATGTGATTGGCGTCAGAAGGGGACAAACGACCTTCCAGAACACCTGCCTTGCGCAAGCCCCGTCGATTTCCGCCGCTTCCAGCACGTCGCCCGGCAGGTTCTGGATGCTCGCCAAGTAGAACACGATGTTGTAGGCCAGCCCCTTCCAGATGGCCGCGAGCGTCACCAGGCCAAACGCGAGCACGGGGGTGTCCAACCAGCGGGGGCGTACGTCAAACAGGGCGCCCAGCAGTTGATTGACCACGCCGATCTCGGGATTGAAGAGAAACAGCCACAGGGTTCCGGCGATGGCTGGACTGAGGGCGTAGGGATAGATCAGCAGGAGCCGGTAGACCGGCGCGCCGCGCACCGGACGGCTCGCCAGCCAGGCCAGACCCAGGGCGCTCAGCAGCCCCAGCCCGACGGTCAACACCGTAAACACCAGCGTCTGAAGCGCCACCTGACGGTACGCTGGGCTCAACAGGAGGTTGGCCAGATTGCCCAGGCCCACAAACTGCTCGGTACCCAGAATGACGTTGGCACGGTAGGCCGCCAGCCGCAGCGTTTGCACAGCCGGAAGGTAAATAAAGCCCGCCAGGATGAGCAGGCTGGGCAGCAAAAAGGCCCAGGGCAACGCCCGTCCCTGAAAGACGGCGCGTTCCTCGGCGGCGGCGCGGGTGCGGTCGGGCTTAAGCATGTGGGACGTCCTTGTGGTGATGTACGGATGGCAAGGAAGGCCCGCCTCCCCGGGTTGGGGAATGCGGGCCGGAGGAGTTGGCGGGAGGCAGAACGCGCCGCCAGGATTACTTGAAGTTGGCGTTGTATTCGCTCAGGGCCGCGTCGGCCCGGGCCTTGGTTTCTTGCAGGGCGGCGTCGACGCTCTGGCCCGCCAGAACCTTCTGAAGACCCTCTTCGATAATCTTGCGTGTCTGGATGGCCGTCCCGTTGAGGCCGCCCGCCGTGGCCGGGCTGGGCACCGTGCGGGTCAGCTGGTTAAACGCGACGAGTTGCAGGGGCGTCTGGGTAAACCAGCCCTGTTTGCGAAGCAGTTCGATGCTGCTCTGACGCACAGGGTAGTACCCGGTCAACTTGTGCCAGTCCGCCATGTTCTTGGTATTGGTCATGTAAAGCGCGAAGTCCAGCGCTCCCTCGGCCTGCGCCCGACCAACACCCTTGGAAATCCACAGGCTGGCTCCACCGATCACGACGCCGCTCCGCTTGGTACCGTTTGCGATGGGCAGCACGCCCACCCCGAGGGTAAAGCCGCTTTTTTGCGCCGCGTCGCGGATGTTGCCGATATCGGCGGTCGAGGTGATGTGGAAGACCGTTTTCTGGTTGGTAAAGATGGCGTCGCTGCCGTCCCAGTCTTCGAGCTTGCCCGTGTAGGTAAAGGCCTTGTTGTCCTGAAGCGTCTTGAAGAAGGAAAAGATGTTTTTCGCGGCAACACTGTTCAGATTGGTCGCTGTGGCGCGGCTACTGCGCCCGTTGCCGTTGTTCAGCAGTGTGGCCCCCTGCTGCGCCATCCACTGCTCGACAAACCAGCCGTTCAGGCTCATGCCGAAGCAGGTTACGCCCAGCTTGGCCGCCTCAATCTTCTGACAGGCCTTGAGCAACGCACCGAACGTCGTAGGAGGCGTCTTGGGGTTCAAACCCGCCTTCTTCATCAAGTCCTGGTTGAAATACAATACTGGACTGCTTGAATTGAAAGGCAAGCTGTTCACTTTCCCTCCGATGGTATAATAGTTAATTACCGGCTTTATGTAATCTGAGAAGTCTACATTCTTAACACTACTGATTGGTTGAAATACTCCGCTGTCGAGTGCCAGCTGACTTCCCACTTCAAAGATCTGCACCAGTGCAGGCGCTTTGTTCTGGCGGGCGGCTAAAATGGTCGCCTGGAGACTATCATTGTAGCTTCCCTTGTATGAAGGCACAACTTTAACATTAGGATGGGCCCTGTTATATTCTTCTGCTCGCGCCTGTATCCAGCCCGAGCGCTTGGCATCTCCGAAAGAGTGCCAGAATTCAACGGTGGTCTGCGCTGTAGCCGTTCCTGCCAGGAACAGCGTCATCAAAAAAGCTTTCACGTTCTTTAACGTAGGTGCTTCTCATCAGCGCTTTGTCAAGTGAGGCGGGGCGGGATTATGGGCAGCGGGCGATCAGCAGAACATCGGGCACGTCGCCTATCAAGCCGTCTATGCCTAACGCCACCAAACGCTGAACCTCCGCCGCGTCATTGACGGTCCAGGTATTGATACGCCATCCCTGGGCATGCGCTGCGTTTATCAGCGAACGGCTCACCAGCTTTGACTGTGGATGCAGGGCGGTGGCGTCCACCGCACGCATCAGCGCAGGCAGGCGCAGCCCCAAGCGGGAGGCCTGGTGAATGAGCAGACCCCTTTCAATGGACGGCGCATGTTCAAGCGACGTGCGGAGAATCAGGGGGCTGAAACTGCTGACGATGACCTGCCCGGTGAGGCCATGCACCCGAATCGCGTCCAGTGTCTGGAGGACCCAGGGACCGGGCCGCCCACATTCTGCCTTGAGTTCCACATTGACGTAAGCTCCTGTCTCCACCGCCCAGGCCAGGCCGGCCTCCAGGGTGGGAACGTACTTTGGCAACGCCGTCTGTTCCAGTTCTCGGAGCCAGCGACCATCTGTGAGCTGTGGGTCATGGTGGAGCACCAGAGTTCCGTCTCCGAGGGGACGGACATCCCATTCCACGCCGTCCAAACCGTGATCGATGGCGGCCTGAAACCCGGGCACTGTGTTCTCCCGATGGAGTAGGGGTGTTCCTCGGTGGCCCAGGAGCAAAGGGGTCATACCCGTAGGCTAGTGCGGCGAGGTCGATTGGCTGTCAGCCGATGGTTTTGTCCTGACAGGCTGGTGCAGGCATCCTGCTGTTGGGGTTCCTCTGCTTGATCCTGCGCTCGCTCAACCACTTCGGTCACCAGCGGGTGAGCAGCAGGGCACAGTCACCACCCTCCGGTAGTGCTCCAGAAATCCCTTCAAGCGGCGTTGCGAGACTTTGGCGCTTCGAGCAGCTTGGCCCAGGGGCAGGCATGGCCTAAGGCTGAGTGGAGCCGAACCTGGTTGTACCCGTCCCGGAACCGAACGGTTCCGTGGCGCAATTCCTGCATACAGCCGAACTCTTCTCGGAAGACGAACTCGTACTTCAGGGTGCGGTTGGTTCTCTCCAGGATTCCCATTCCTCCTTTTTGGGAGACCCTCGCGCGAGTCCACTGGCCGACCCGCTCACACGCGTCCTGAAAGGCCGCTGAGGTGAAATCCGAGCCACCGTCTGTCATGACCAGCACGTCCTCCTGAATGCCGAGGTCGCGAAGGACCTGGAGCCCCGCCTGCAGCGCGGAGACCGCGCCGCTTTCAGAAAGGCTGCGGAGGACGTGGAGATGCAGCAGGCACCGCGTCTCCACATCCAGGACCAGATACGCCCAGTAGACCCCATCCCCCAGACTGAAACGCGTGGCGTCAACCTGAACCCGGCGGCTCGCAGGCCACAAGGTCTCATAGACGGCTGATACGGAACTAAAGTGATTCCCGTATATGGCTGGATGTGTGATGAGGACGCAGGTCACATCTAGGAAGACTTCAATAGGTATGACTTTCATAACCATATGAGTGAAAATCATTATTGTTCCGTATGAGAGCGCTTTCTTCCGGGTTTTGCAAGGCAAGGGTGGCTGAAGATCCAACTGGGCAAGAGCAAGCCGAATGGTATGCAGCCCCAGGTGCCCAGGAGCAGGCTGCTCCTGGACTGGTGTTGTGGCCAGGACCTGGTGAAGTCGCCGATCGCCGTACGTCGGGTGCTGCAAAGCAACCTCTCGAACGCGTTCCAGCCGGGCCTGTTCCTTCTTTTCTCGCCCTGACTGCTGTGCGGCGTGTTGTCGGGCGTCCCGCAATTTCCAGGCAGGGATGTCCTGCTCCGCGCGCGAAGCAGGACAGGCTGAGCTGCGGATGTCTCTGTGAAACTCCTCGTACAGGGCGAGGAGCTCAGCCGGACTCAGAGACCCCGCACTTTTTTTGCGATCTGGAGGGCCGACTCCTTTTCGCCGACGAGTACCTTCAGTCGTTCGTTCTCGCGTTCCAGCTCCGTGTGCCGGTCCTCCTGGCGATCTCCAGCGAGGCGGGCACGGCCCGCCTCGAGGAACTGTGCTTTCCAGGCGTGAATCAGGCTCTCGTCGACGCCGTGCTGCTGTGCCGCTTCAGCAACGCTGAGTTGCCCACCGAGGACGGCCAGAACAATCTGCTCTTTCGTGTCGGTTGTCCAGGTTTTCCGTTGCTTGCCCATACTGTCCCTCCAGTGTGCCCAACCCTCGCAAGTGGGCCGGTGATTTTGGAAGGATTTCCTGGAGCAGTACCTCCTGACTCGCATTGTCGGTGGCCTGCTCGCGCCACTCTTGTTTGGCAACGTGCTCAATCTCGGCGGTGGAGCAGCCCACAACGGCTTCAACATCATTCGCACCGTTTGGGGCGTCCTGCTTAAAGCCGTGCTCGTCTTGCGCGAAGCGCGTCAGCGCAAATCCGTCCCGTAAGGGGTTTCGACCAACTCTGGTGATTTCGTGGCAGGGAATGCGGCCCCCAGCGTGCCCGGTGGCCCTATGCTTTCATCAATGTTCTTGCCCCCCACCGGCCTTTCTGCCACCCCCATAAACCCAGTGGAACTGGCTGCCCTTTGATGCGCCGCTACGACTTCGTCACAGTGGATGTTTTTACAGACCGGCAATTCGGTGGTAACCCGCTCGCGGTCTTCCCTGACGCGCAGGGCATCTCGGATACCGAGATGCAGGCGCTGGCAGCTGAGCTCAACCTGTCTGAAACCACCTTCGTCTTGCCACCCAAAAGTCCGGCGAATACCGCCCACGTCCGTATCTTCAACCGTACTGCTGAGATGCCCTTCGCTGGGCATCCCAATGTCGGTACGGGCTTTGTGCTGGCTGACCGGGCGCAGGGCGGCCTGCTCCGCTTTGAGGAAATCGCCGGACTGGTCGAGGTGCGGCTCCACCACGGCGTGGGCGGGGCAGTCACCGGCGCGACCATCACCGCGCCGCAGCCTCTGGCCATCGGAGACGTGCTGCCGCTTGACCTCGCGGCTGCCTGCGCTGGGATCGCGGCGGACGGGATCATCACTGCAAGTCATCCGCCGACCACCGCTGCGGATGGTGGCAACCCGCGCCTGCTGCTGGAGGTGACGGAGGCAGCGATGGCCGCCGCCTCACCCGACCTGGCCGCCTTCCGCCGAGCAGTGGCGGCGATACCCTCGCTCGGTGGCAAGCTCTCGCTCTACCTCTACCGCCGGGAAGGAGTGGGGTTACGCGCCCGGATGTTCTCACCCCTTTCTGGCACCTGGGAGGATGCAGCGACCGGCAGCGCAGCGACGCCACTGGCCGGCTTCTTGCTGCACCTCTCGGGTGCCAAGAGCGGCGCTTGGGAGATCATCCAGGGAGTTGAGATGGGTCGCCCCAGCCTGTTACGGACCACCGCCTGGCAGACACCAGAGGGCATCTGCGCCAGCGTTGGTGGTGACTGCGTGCCGGTGTTTCGGGGCGAGGCCATGCTGCCGAGCGCCATGGCCCTGTAATCACCCGGTCCTGTTCGCAGGACGCCGAAACCACCGTTTGGCTTTTGAGCCAAATGCCTCTGGAGCAGGTGTCAAAGTGCGGACTTCTTCTTGACCGGGCCCGGCGAGCGAACCTGAACGCGCATGGGGGAGAATGGCGCCGTGAGGGGTGCCCTTCCACCCGCCCCACCATTCGGACAAATGCTCCAGGAACCGAGGTCCGTCGCGCCCTGTGCGAGTGCTGTGGACCTGGGCCGGTCTTCCATGCACAGCAACTGGAGCAACGCCGTGCTGCCCCCTCTGGTGTGCCAAAAGTAGGCCCACCAATCCACTTTTTCTGTAACCGCACAGGCGGTTCTTATCCTGGCTTTTTGCGCAGCTGCAGGCGTCTTGGCCTTCGGCATATCGCGAGGAGGCCCAAGCCGTGGGGACGGAGAACTGTGTAGGCGTGATTCCGACCAGCACCGTGATATTTACGGCCACCCCACGTCCCCCGAACAGGGGTCCACCGTATGGGCCAAAAATGCCTGGGGGCCTCACCAATGCGCCGTCCTGTGAACCCTGAGGATGCCCCTGACCATGGATGTCCCGGATCAACAAGAGGGGGTAAGGGGGCCTAGGACGTTTCCTCTGCATCCATGCAATTTCTTCCGCGCCACAGCCCAGAAACGTCCTTTCCTTTCCTCAGGTTGCAACCTTTGGCGGCCACGCCGCAGGTGCCCCTCACCTCCCCCAACAGGGGGAGGTCATGGGGGCGCGTTTTTTTATGGCAATTAAGTAAGTTTTATGTCATATCCATCCTCCTAATATTCAGTTGTTCGGCGGCAGAGAGACACTCTGCGCAGCTCGACGAAAAGGCAAACCCTGCGCGAGCAGGGGGCGCAAAGCCACGGGACTCACGCAGTCAGCCGGGCCACCGAAACGAGGGATCCTGTGCAAAAATTACTCTGGCTGCTGCCTGCCGTGTTTATCGTTGGATGCTCGAACACCACCCTTCCCCAAAGCGAAGCCGCCGTCAGCGATACCAACGTGCAGGCTCAGGGTGTGAAAACCAGCCCCACCCCCCTCCCCACTACGGCCGGGCGCTCCTTTTACCTCGACTGCAATGGCAACGACCGCGCCAACGGCACCACCGCCAGCACCGCCTTCCGGACCCTGAACAAGGTCAGCGGACTCAGCCTCCTTGCCGGCGACAAAGTCCTGCTGAAACGCGGCTGCACCTTTACGGGCTCGCTCGTCGCGAAGTCGAGCGGTACCGCCACATCGCCCATCGTGTACACGGCCTACGGTACCGGTGCCGCCCCCACCATTGTGTTGAACATCGACAGCGAAGCAGTCCTCGTTGGTGGCAACTACCTGGTGTTCGACGGACTGAACGTCACCTCCACCCGCCCCGCGCCCGCCGGCACCGGCAAGTGCGCCAACACCCCGGTTGCCTGGCGAGTCGGCTTCGCCGTGACCGGGCAGTACAACACCGTGCAGAATTCCTCTGCGAGCGGCTTCATGGCGGGCGTGCACCTCATGACTGGCGCGAACAACAACCGCGTGCTGGGCAATACCCTGACCAACAACAACGTCATGAAGAAGAATACGGCCGGCGTGTACGACGACGACTCTGGCGCCTGGGGCGTGCTCGTCAACTCCAACGGCAACGAGGTCGCGAACAACACCTTCAGCGGCAACTGGGCCTGCAGCGAGGACTACGGCGTAGACGGCGCGAGCGTCGAACTGTATGAGGCGAGCAACAACAACGTCCACCACAACGTCAGCACTGAAGACATTGCCTTTACGGAGCTGGGCGGCACGCCCACAACGCAGAGCGAGAACAACACCTTTGCGTACAACCAGTACGCCCCTGTGAAAGTGGGCGGCTCGATGATCGTGTTGCGCGGCACGAAGAGCCACTGGGGCGGCAACCCCGGCACGGTGTTCCACCACAATGTGGGGTACATGGTGGACACGGGCATCATCTGCTCGGACGGCTGCGCGCCCAGCATCCTGAAGGCCTACGACAACATCCTGTGGCAGCGCGACGTGGCGGGCGGCATCGTTCCCGCGGCGAACATGACCCCCATGTGGGCCGACGCGCCCTTCACGGAGTACAACAACGTCTTCTGGAAGACCACCGGCCGCCCCTACGTCAGCATTGACAACGGCAGCCTGCACCCCAGCGACCGCGTCGCAGACCCCCTGTTCGTCAACGCGTCTGCGCTCAACTTCACCAGCCAGCTTGCCCCAGTCGTTCTCGCCAGCGCGCGCTGAAGCGCCGCAGCAGGAGGCGGGGCCCGTTCGCGAACGGGCCCCGCCTCCTTGTGGATCAGGAGACGTCTCTTCAGATTTTGCCGGTCCTGCGCCCAATCCACACCCCGTGTTGCACCGCCGGCGCCCTGCAGGTGTGGTGCCCACGCAGACCAGAAGGGAGGGGCTCGGCGTGCATTTCAGCCAGTGTCCGTTCCAGCGGCGGCGCCGCCTCCGCCTTCAGGCCGCCGGCCCGCAGCGCGCGCAGATGCGGGCAAGCCAGATGGGAAAGGGCCGTTCCTCCCGCACAGCCCCGGCTTCGCCAAACAGCCCGGTGGCCGCCGGGTCACGCAGGGCCAGGTGCGCCTGACCGTAGGCACCCGGTTGGTCACCGACGCGGTGGTGCAGGCAGTGGTCCACGAGGCGGTGGTCGCCGGTCTCGCAGCCGGTGGTCAGGGCGGCCTCCAGGTCTACGCGGGCCTCCTCCGGCTGCCCCAACCCGCGCGTCACCCAGACGTGGGGACCGAGGACAAAGCCCTCCAGATGGCGGGAGCCACCGCTGCAAATCAGCGCCAGCGCCGCGCCGAGGTCCTGCAGGGCCAGGTCGAAGCGTCATAGAGGCCGTACACGGCTCCGCTGTGAGGTCAGGATCGCCCCCCCCTCCAGGCCCCAGACGGCAAAGCGCCCGTTGAGGGCGCAGGAAGCTCGTCTCGGTTCGGCTCAGGGGTAGAGGTCAAAGCCCGCTTCGTCAAGGAGTTGCTCCAGGCGCTTCTTGGCAGCGTGGATCTGAGGCATGGTGTCCGCCTCGAAGTAGACCTTGATTGGGCGGCCCGCTCGGGTTTTGCCGAGATCCCAGGTGGTGCCCCCGTACGCCTGGTCTTCCTGGAGTTTCTGGAGGGCAGCTTTGACGGCTTTCTCAGGGATGCCGGCGTGAATGGCCATATCGTCTTTGAGCACGGACTCAGGGTAATGCACCGGTGTTCCAGCGAGGTGCCGGCATGAAAGAAAGGCTGGACGGCCGCCGGGATGGGGTGGGTTGGCGTTCGCGCAGCACGCCAGGGAACGTGGGAACAACGCTCCCTGGGGCCACATCCCAGGTATACCACCTCGGGTCTGACAGTCCTCTGGCAGGGGGATGCCCCCGTTGGGGACCGTGGAGGTGGGCGCCCGCATCAAGGGGGCAGAGGCCCGTGCCAGCAAAAAGCCCTTTTTGAGGACTGCCCGCCGTCTTTATCCGGTTGGTCCAATTTGAGGGATGGACCCCGTGGACCGGCAGCGCTCAGGGCCAGCGTCCGGCGAACGCGTTGAAGGTGTCACTCGAGGTCTGGAAAACCGAGCAGTCGACCCGAGTGGTGGCCCTGAATGGGGCAGACGCGTGGAGGAACGCCGCTTGCTGGACGCGCGCGCGCGCGGTTTGGCCCATGGCCAGATCAAGGTGGGGCGCACCCACCACCGCCTGAAAGCGGCGCGCCGACTTTCGCCACCGGGCGCTGGGCTTTCAATCAGGGTGGAAACATGACGTCGCGCACCTTTGACCTGTTGTTCCTCACCAGCGTCCTGACGGTGGCCTATACCGCCGGACCCCAACCCCTCCCCAGCGGAAACGGCGTAAAGGTCACCGGCAACTTCGTCGTTCCGGATGGTCAGACGCCTCTGACCAACGCCCTCGCCGATATCGGGGACAGCGCTACCAACGTCACCTTTCAAGCCACCCTCCCGCGCGGCACGCCACCCGATGCGGGTTTGGCCGCGACTTGACTTGCACGGGACCGGACGGGTCGTTGGCCCTGAACGCGAAAGTGTCGGGAACCAGCCTGAAGGCTGTCCTCAAAGAGGGGAGTTTCACCACCCGCGTCTGCCTGAACGTCACATCGGCCGGTCAGGTGAACGCGGGCAACGTCAAGGTCAGCACCGACCCCACCCAGGGTGGAGCGCGAATCGCCGTCGTTGCCGGGGATTACGAATCCATTGAAAGCGTCCTGGCGAAACTCAGATTTGGCACCGTGGAAAGCGGCGTCCTGAAACTGGGTACCGAGACATTTAAGTACACCGCACCTCACGTTGCGACTTTTCAGAAGGGCACCGAAAAGTCTCCACTCCCGGTGGGCTGCACGTTTTCCGCTTCTCACTCCGCTCGGCTGATCTAAAGATCAACTACGGTGTACTTAACCTGTTTGACGGCGCCGACCAGCTTGGCGGCAACTACAAGGACGTCGGTGCGCTGTTTCTGAACAGTGATAAGGACGGCAAAGCCGACATCTTCAAGTACCAGGTCGTCGTTTTCACCACAGTTGAAAACGAATTGATTGACGGCGCGCACGCCAAAATGCTCCGCGCGTACATTCAGGCGGGTGACAAAATCCACGTGAGCGATCAGTCGTACGACTACGTCGAGCAGGCGTTTCCCGAGTACGTCGACTTCTACGGCTCAGACGGCACCCCCGAAATTGCGCCCGAGCAGCCCGATGAAGCTGCAGAGCGGGAGCGCTGAGCGCACCACAGACGCGGACGTCACGCCTGAACTCGGGGCCTGGCTGAAGTCAGTCACTTGCGAGGGGGGATGCGTGAATGCGAACGGAACCGTTCATATCGGGGGCTTCCTCAGCAGTTGGGCCGTCATGAACGGTGTCCACACCGGTCAGGCCAGTGCCCTGAAGACCTGGGTCTCCGGCCCAGTCTCCTGGAATGCAGGGGAGGGCGTCCGGCCGCCGAAGGTGACCCTCGATCACGGCGCGGGCCGGGTCCTGTACACCCCGTACCATACCGAACCCGGGGAGAGCGGCGGCGTCTCGCCGCAGGAGCGCATTCCTCCAGTACCTCGTGTTCGAACTGTAGTTCAGGTCCGGTGCGGCGCAGGGCTGCACCGGTGTTCCCTGACGCTGGCAGTTCCAGAAAAGGCACACCTTCTTCCGAGAAGGCGCGCGCCACTTTTTCTGAAACGTCTACCGGAGCACCTCGACCCTTCGGAGGCTGAACCCAGGCTTCCGCCTTCTTTTCCCTGGGCCCCCTCGAGCGGAACGGCGGCCTTCACGGTACGTGGCGCGTGCGGCTGTTCCCTTCCGTTTCAATTGTGCCCCGACTGCGCCCAGCAGGTACTTTATTGAGAACAGCCCAGGTTCGGGACGCCGAGCACGCTCCTTCTCTCACGGAACCTCACCCCCGCGGAACACCCTCCTTGATGCCGCGTCTCAAACGCACCCTGGTGTCAATCACTGCTTTTCGGGGACCGATTCCAGCAACATAAGTCGACTCTTGGAGTTTCCTTTTCGTTTTGGTGGGCTACTATGGCAATTGAAACCACAAAGATTAATATGAAGAATGAAGATCATTCTTGCTACTGTTCTGCTGGGTTTACTAGGCAGGAGTGGTGCCCTCGTGAATTATTTCATTGGTCTTGGCGGGCCCACACACTACGCAGTTGTGGGGAATGCGCCCTGGGGCTGGGCGGTCATGTCTCATCCCACAGCAGTACGAGACGGGAAGCAAATCTTCACCACATTGCACGTTCTCAGTCTCAGACAAAGCGATATTCGCGTTCAATGCAACACGTACACTATCGCCTTTCAAAAAAGAGCGCTGTTGAGGCTTACAAAAACAGTGGTGATGCGTCCAAGGCCAAACGACAGATACAGCGCTTACCTGCGCGAACTGCAGAAACCAAAAAACATCACGAGATGGATTTACGTACTCAGCAGCATATGTAAGAACAGCTATGGACTCTATGAGATGCGGTCCATAAGATTCGATTCCGAGAACAGGTTTGGCGTACCAGAAATGGGGATGGTGGAATTCACGCCTCAGAAAACGGCGCACGGCTGGGTATTCAAGCCAGTGCAGAAGTCGCAGCCCTCAACCCGCATCTAACCCCATTCCAGCAAAGACTGGAACATTTGTTATAAAGAGGCCAGGATGGCCAAGTCGAAACCAGACTGCGCTCCCTTGAGGTGTAACTGTCCGCAGAGCCGCCCATATGGCGACGGGGGTTTACCGAGGATGGGCCACCCACCAGCCCTGGCAGCGGCTTTCATCTTGGAGAACCTTCATTCAACGGAATTGAAGCGTCAAAGTGACTGTTCGGCCCGGGGCCGCTTCGCGCCGGGCAGTCACTTCGCCCTGAAACCAAGAGGAATCATGCAGACTTAAATAAGTCTAAGACGTATTCAAACTAGGGAAAGAGGGTCAACGACTCTACTTCTCGAGGGCAACTTCTAAGTCCTTTACATTCTGCTACGATTAGATCTTCGATTTCTTAAATGTCTCGAATTGATTTATTTACCAATGGCACTTTCAATTTCTTGGCCGTAGGTTCTATCGGCGAGAGCTCAGGTGTATAGGCTGGAAACGGGAGTGGAAAGATGTTGGTAGGAACGCTGAATTTCTTACTCATGTGCCCCCCGCTTGGTCGAACAGAAGCACAATAAGCTGTCGACCCTGAGGGTCGACAGCCCGACTGAACTCTCTCAGAGTGGTCTACATTCATGGGATGTTGCCCGTGGGAAAGATCAGGAATTCACTTTGGCCCGTCTGAGGTTCGACGAAAATGTAGGTATAGAGCCATTGATAACGCCGGCGTTGAGCAACCACAGGCCGCTTACCCCGAAGCGCCCAGAGGCGCTTCAACAGCGGCTTATTGATACCGGCTGAAGTTGCGGACGTTAGAATGGGTGGATGACGGACCGTTGGCTGCCCTCGCGCCTGACGCGAGCTCAACTTGAAGAACGTCGACTGCACTTCCTCAAGCTGCTCGAAACTGGCCAACACAGCAGCAAGGAACTCGCGGAGCTTCTGGGTGTCTCCATGAGTACTCTGCGCACCTGGAGGCACCTCCTGCGGCACCAGGGTCCAGGTGCACTGCAGGCCACCATCACCACGGGGAGAGTGCCAGCACTCTCCGGAGAGCAGCGAGAGACCCTGAAGCGACTGCTCAACGAAGGCGCACAGGTGCATGGCTTCCCCGACGCGAGCTGGACGACCCCGCGCGTCCGGGAGGTCATCGGTCGTCACTTCGACATCTGGCATCATCGCGACCACGTTCGGAGAATCCTGCACCAGTTGGGCTTCTCCCGCCAGAAGCCCGATCAACGCGCGCTGGAACAGAATCCCGAAGCGGTGGCCACCTGGATTCAGACCGTCCTGCCCGAGATCAAAAAAAAGTAACGGCGGGAGCGACCCTGGTCTTCCTGGATGAGGTGGGGTTCAGCCTGAAAGGCACGGTGAAGCACACCTGGGCGCTGCGCGGCCACACGCCCGTGGTGTATGGCAAAGCCAGCTGGGACAAGGTGTCGACTATCGGTGCACTCACCACTGCCGGCCAGTTCCTGCAACACACGCAACACGGCGCGTTCAAGAGTCCGGACGTGATTCGCTTCCTGCAGCACGTGTTGACGCACGTTCCAGGAGAGGTCGTGGTCGTCCTCGACAACGCCGGCATCCACAAATCGAAGGCCGTCACGGCCTTCGCAACAGGTGAAGCACGGCTGTCTCTGCAATATCTCCCGCCGTACGCTCCGGAACTCAATCCCATTGAACTGGTGTGGGCCTATGTCAAGCGCAACGTCCTGGGGAACTTCTGTGCACGGACACTGAAGGAATTGAAGGCGCGCCTCAAGGTTGGATGGGCGCGCGTCCGGTATGTCCGACTCCCTGCTCGCCTCCTCCACAGCTACCTTCCGTCCTAAACTTCAGCCGAGATCAATAAGGCCAAAACGTCCTTCGTCCTGTACCCAAAGGCGAACTTGCTTTTCAGGGTTAGGCGGCCTGTAGTTGCTCAACGCCGCTTCGACTTCTTTATGAACGCCCCATGTTCTTTGAGAGAAGCCGCCTCCGTATGCGTCGGTCGAGGAACCTGAATAGTAAAGCCAAGTCTTTTCAATTAGCCCCAGGCACACGCCTCTGTCACTTCAATCCCAAAATGCTCCTGGATATGTATCTTGACTTTCTTGCTGGTCCAAAGACCACCTGTTTCAGGCTCCCTCTGGAGAGTCTGAAATAATGCCTCTTGCTGGTCTCGGTTCAGAGCCGGATCAGACTTGTTAAACTGACGCTTCTCCAGAAGGGTCTGTTCGCCGTTGGCATTGTAGGTAGCAATCAACGTACTGATCGTTGTACGCGAAAACCCGGTTGCGTCAATAATCTCCGGAATTGACTTTCCTTTGCTTTTGAGCCAGATAATCTGCAAGCGGGAGCGTTCAAGAGGACGTTCGGCTTGGCGATACGCAACTTCAAGCTCTTCAAATGTATGGTGCGGAATTAGGGCAGCAGCTCTCATATCCGGAACTCATCTTAACTCTGTATGAGGCACCGTTGATGGTCTACAAAGCTATGCCAGGATGGACGGACTCTACAAGCGACGAGGCCCAATTTGGTCGCCGGATGGTCCAAGCGGCGGCGAAATTACCGTTTCCCTTGGACCCTCTGGCCTATTGGTACTCCGTTGACTGGCGGGAACCTGATGGATGGCGCCCGTGTTTCTGGGGTCAGCGCGGTACGGAAAGGGTGGGAATCCCCCGTGTTCTTCGCCAGCACTTTCAGACGCAACGGAGTACCAATAATGGTTGAGGCGAACGTTGCGGAAACCACTTGGGTCGCGTGGAGAACGGAGTTCTTGCGGAGAATCACACTGGCCCTTGGCTTTATTGTGAAAGACGCAGAGAGCCAGGGATAAGAAACAGAGTAACTGCTTACCACAAAACTGGTTCCCTTGGTGAGCAGTTACCCTGTTTCTTGAGTAGGGAGTGATCTCTATATTTTGTATACCGCTCGGCCCACATTTAACTCTTATTAACGAAACATACTCCTATAACTCCCCGTTGATTTATACTGAACCCTTCTGCAATTTCTTTACCAGAAAGACCGATATACTCTTCTATAGGCCGTGGCCTGCGGCTTCCCAGTTTATGGCGCGACGCGGATGATGGGACTGGGCTCACTCAGTTCTCCGCTCCTGCTCACCGCGCGCAGCACGTACTGCGAGTCCGCTTGCCCTTGCGGATCCGTAAAGGCCAGTTCGGAAAGAAGATCGGACACCTGGAGGGGTTGGGTGCCGGCCAGGCGGTACACCACGTACTGGGCTGCGCTGGGACCCCTGTCCCAGCGCAGCTGTACGCCTGCTTTTTCCGGCAGCAGCGTGGCGCGCAGGTTGATGGGCAAGGTTCCACCAGCCAACGCCGGGAGGGCAGCCGTGACGGGCGCGGCCGCCTGAGAGCGGTTGCCGGCACGGTCCAGGCTCCGCAGAGAATAGGTGTACGCGACCCCGCGAGTCGCAGAGGTGTCGGCGTAGGTGCGGACGCTGGCACCCGGCGTCGCCAGCACTGTCTCTGACGTATTCACGGCCGTACGGGTGACCTCAAAACCTGCGAGGTCTGGCACCTCGGCCTGACTCCAGTTCAGGGTCAGGCCCGTTGGGCCAACGGCAACAGGGGCGAGGATGGGAGATGGAGGCGGCGTGCGGTCCAGGAGCGTGGCGGCGACGCTCACCGAAGGTGCAGAGTCCACCTGCGTGGTGTTGACCGCCACCACACGGTACCGGTAGCGGGTCTGCACGCCCGGCGCAATGGCGTCCGAGTAGGTGGTGGCGGTGATCGGCAGGCCAGTCAGCAACAGCTCCTGGGTGACTGGTTGGTCGTCCTCTGCGCGGTAGACCCGGTAGCCGCGCAGGTCCCCTTCCGGATTGGCGGCCCAGTTCAGGATCAGGGCGCGCTCGCCAGGCGTGATTGTCAGGCCACCCGGAGCAGCAGGTGGCGTCAGGTTCTGTCCAACCGCGCTCGTGAGGCTGCCCCTGGGGCCGACCTGGCCGGTCTCGTCCACAACCGCCAGGGCGTACAGGTACGGAACGCCGCCCTCGACGCCCGCGTCGAGGTACCTGCCGACCGTGGGAGCCAGGCGGGCCACGACGCTCAGGTTGTCTGGTGTGGTTCCCCTCAGCACCATCTGCGTGCGGATACGTGGGTCGCTGCCAGGCGTCCAGTCCAGCGTGACGGTGCGGTTGCCGGAACTCGCGCGGGAGATTTCCGGGGCAGACAGTGGCGCGCGGGTCACGAGGGTCACGGGCGCGGTGGGTGCCGACTCCCGCCCAAACAGGTCCACGCTGGTCACCCGATAACGGTAGGACGCGCCCGGCCGGACCGCAGGATCGCTGAACACGTCTCCACCAGACCCCTGCGTCCGGAAAAATGGAGCGGGCTCCAGCCGTGTGAAGGGTCCTGTGGCGGAAGCCCGGTACACGTTGTAGGCCACCACCAGCCCCGTATCCGCGCCGACGGGCGCGGCCCAGGTGAGGCGCGCCGCTAGGCCGCTACCTGCCTTCACGGCGGAGGGGACGGGCACCGGGGGCGTGGGACCGGTACGGAAGGTGGTGCCACCCACGCGGGTCTGGCGGCCCCCGCTGACGGCATAGACGGTCGCGGTGTAGGTCCCCGGCGGAAGGTCCGTCAGGGCCGTGAGGATGCCCAGCGCGCGGGCGTAGGCGGGCCGAGCGACCACGTTCAGGTTGAAGATGGCGCGCTGAACCTTGTTGCCCTCGTCACTGATGGGCGGAGTATAGATGGCCGTTACGGCGTCGTACTCGCCCCGCGTGAGGCCCAGGGCCGCCGTGAAGGGTTGCGGTGAGGCCACGGGCACCGAGCGGACGCCCGCCGGACCCGTCACCTGAACCAGGAAGCCGCCGCCTGGAATCACGTCGCCCGGCAGGAACCAGCGCAGCAGTGCGCCGTCCGGGGTGGGCAGCGCCGCGACGCCAGCCTTGGCCGGCTCCGGGTTGGTCGGGGGGGTTTGGGCAACGGCGAGGCCAAGGGTAAGCGCGAGGATCAGGCTGGGAAGGGTACGCATGGTCTCCTTGAGGGAACGCGCGGGCGGCCGAAGACGGCGAGACCCGCGCGAAGCATCAGAACTTCACTTTCGTTTTGACGTTGAAACCAATGTCGGGAATGACGGGCAGGCTCACGTTGGCCGAGACCGACCCGTCGAAGTACCGCTCGGCGCTGGCCACGTGCAGTTTGCCGTCGAAGGTCATGTTCGCCGCGACCCCCACATTGATGCCGCAACCTCCGGCGCTGGCGCTGGCCTGGGCATCAAACTTCACGCCGCCGTCCAGGGCCACGGGCGCGTAGGTGATGCCGAACTCAGCGTCCAAGTTGGCGGTGGCCTTGATGTTCCAGTTCCAGCTGCAGACCAATAGGCTGCCGCTGTCTCCCTTCTCGAAGCCCCAGGTCACGCCCGCGCCGACGTTCACGCTGCCTTTGTCGATCATCAGGTAGCCGCGGCCTTCGGGCACGCTCGGAAGGTTCACGACGATGGGAGACTCCTTGGTCCCCACGTACAGGTGGTGGGCGTCGCCCGAGAACGGCGCGTACAGTTCGAGCGACCCACGCAACTTCATGAGGTCGTAGAGGTTCAGTTCGGCCACACCCGCGCAGTTCAGGCCGCCCACACTCGAGATGCCATTGGGACCCACGCACGCCTGCACCAGCAGGCGGCCATCGGTGAACTGGCCGAACAAGGGCGCGGAGATGCTCACCAGGGCGCGGCCATTCGGAGCGCTCTGGTTCAGCGTTTGACCTGTCTTGACCAGCCAGGCGTCGGCCTTCATGTCCAGGCCGCCCGCGGTGCCGACGCTCAAGATCCCCTTGACAAAAGGCTTGAACGGCGCGCCCGGATCCTGCTTCACGCTGAGCAACGCTCCAGCCTGGAAGATGGTGTTCGGCCCGGACTCCCGGAAGCGGGGCGCATTGTCCAGCCCGTTGGGCCAGTCCATGTTCACGACAACGCCGCCCTGAAGCTCGTAGACTTCCACCCGCTTGACGCTGATCAGCGGTTTGCCGAGGGCCGCGTTTCCGGCAGCGCTGGCAAGCACCGAACCGTACCCGACCGAGCCCGCCGTGTTTGGTTTGAAGTACTCGTAGTTCGTGCCGTTGAACCGCCCGAAGAGGGCCTTGGCCTTCACGTCGAGCAGTCCGGCCATATTCATCTTGCCGTCGCCGGTAAATTCAAGCCTGCCTTCATCTGTGAGCGCCCCGTCCAGGGTGATGTCAAAGGGCACCTTCGCCACCTCACCGGCCAGACGGATGCGTTCGGTCGTGACCTTCACGTCCTTTCCGCCCTGCACCCAGAAGAGGAGCGGGGCGTCGGTGGTGTTTACCGGGAGGTGCTCGTTGACCTGAAAGCGGCCCCGGAGGCCCAGGGTGTACGCGCCACTGCTCTGGCGCTGCACACCTACTTCAGCGGCGGCGAAGGGATAGCCGAACAGGGTCAGGTTGGTCTTTCCCGTCACGCTGCTCCAGGGGTGGCCGTCCACGCTGACGTCGCCGTTGCCGCTCATGGTCAGGTTGTTCAGATTCACGTCGCTCAGGTTCTGCGCGTTGTCGCGACCCACGTCTTGGAGGTGCCAGAGGGCGTTACTGAACACCACGCTGGCGACCCCCTGCTCGCTCCACGTCCAGACCCCCTGACCCAGGTCCAGGCTGGTTTTGCCGAACGTGTGTTTCTTGACAGTGCCGCTGGAAGTGAAGGTAAACCTCTCGCCAGACTTGGCATTGGTGTTCCAGCCCAGGGAGACGTTCATCCGCTCGTCCACGAGGGGCAGCACGACGCTGCCCGCGCCCCGGGTGGTCGAGATGCGGCCCGCCACCACGCTGGAGTGCAGGGCAGTAAGGTCCACGTCCCAGCCCAGGACGCCCGCGCTGCCCGCAGCGAGGTCGAGGGTGGTGACGTACCCGGAGAGGTTGTACGCCACGGGCGTGCTCAGCGTGACCGCCTGGCGCAGGATGGGGGTGCTGACCCGAAGCTGGGCGTCGGGAAACACCAGGCCCATCCAGTCATTGGACGGCTTGGCCTGGTCCTTGTAGGCCCCGGCGAGCGCGTCCGTGTTTTTCGCGGCCGACAGGTCCAGCGTCACCTCGCCGGCGCTGAGGCTCAGGCCGGGTTCGGGCAGGGCGACGTTCTGAATGGGGGTGGAGGCGTGCATGGCGGCCATCAGGTCGCCGCTGTCGGCGGCCAGGGGCGCGTCAGTGAAAGACAAGGTGGCCGCGGCGCGGCCCACTGCCGGCAGGGTGACGCTGCCGCTGAGGGCCGCGCCGTCCTTGGTCAGGGTCAGGCGGTCCACCCGCAGACCCAGGTCGCCCAGGCGGGCGTTGCGCACGCTCTGGCCGTTGAGCTCCACCGTGGTGGCCGGGCCACTGATCACGGTTCCACCGCTGGTGACCTGCTGGTCGGCAAAGGTGACGTTCACGCCGGCCAGGGGGGTGCCGCCCACAACAGGTGTGGCCGTGCCCGTGCCCGACACGGTGATCACGCCGCCCGGCATGACGCTGAGTTTGGTGATGGTGCTGACCACGACCTTGAACCCGCCGTAGCTCAGGGTGCCCGGCGCGTTCAGGGCGTACGTCACGGGACGGACCACGAGGGGGGTGGTGCCCGTGAACTCGAAGGTCAGGGTGTGGCGGCCGGGAAAGGTCTCGGTCCGGGTAAACGTGACCGGCGCGGTCGCGGTGCCCGACGCCTCGGTCAGGGTCAGGTCCACGTTCTCGACGGGCCGGCCATCCAGGACCCAGCGGCCGCTCAGGCGGCCACCGCCACGGTAGGAGACGGTCAGGGTCGCCTCGATGGGCTCAGCCGTGTTCAGGGAGAGGTCCGCATCTCGGAAGGGCTTCGTGAAGCTCAGGGTGGCGTTTTGCACGCCCAGCGCAATCTGCACCTGCTGGACGCTGGTGGTCCGCACGAGGTCGCCGCCGTAACTCCGGAACAGCAGCGTGACGGTGTAGGCGCCCGACTTCATGTAGGTGTGGTCCAGCGTCACGTCCGCGCTGCTGTTCAGGCGCTCGCTGGTGCCGTCGCCGTAGTCCACCACGTAGACGCCCTCGGGCAGCATCCCGGTGACCCGGAAGTGGTATCCCGCCCCGAGATCGTCCGTGTTCAGCACCTGCATGGCCTCGCGGGGCGGCAAGCCCACGGTGAGGGACGCGCTCGCGCCCAGGATGCCGGGGAGGCGGCGGTAGGACACCTGGGCGACCTTGACCACGAAGGGGCCGGGTTGGGCGTACACGTGCGTGGCGGTGAGGGCCGCCTGACCCTGGATGTACTGCCCAGCGCCGTCGCCCCACTCCAGCAGGTACTCGGCGCCCGGCAGCAGGCCACTGAGCTGCGCGGTGGCGGTCAGGGTCACCGCGCTCACCGTCAGGACCGGGGCCACGGCGCTGACCGTGACGGTGCCCGTGGCCGTGCCCACGCCCGGCGACGTGAGGGTCACGGTGTACGTGCCGGGCAGGGCGTAGGCGTGGGTCTTGCCGGCCGCCGCGCTTCCGGTGGTGGTGTCTGACGCGCCGTCGCCCCAGTCGAGGGTATAGGTCAGCTCGGGTTCCAGGCCGGAAAGCGCGGCGGTGGCGATCAGGTCCTGCGCGCTCAGCGCGAGTGCGCCCGCCGGAACGCCCACCGTCAGATTCTGCCGGACGCCGCGCGGGTTGACGGTCAGGAGCAGCGGGTACTCCCCTGGCGCCGCATAACGGTGGGTCAGGGTGGTGGTGGTCACGCCGGTCACGGGGACCGGGGGGGTGCCGTCGCCCCAGTCGAAGGTCGAGGTCAGGGCCGGAACCAGTCCACTGAGGGTGGCGGTGGCGTTCAGGCGCTCGGCGCTGGCCGTCAGGACCGGGGTGGGCACCGCGACTTGGATCAGGTAGCCGCGCGAACTGTACCCCTGCGCCTGGTCCACGTGGAGGCCGAAGAAGCCTTCTTTGAGGTAGCTGTGCGTGCGCTGCGCGGTGGTCACGCCCGTGATGGCTTCGGTCGTGCCGTCGCCCCAGTCGAGCGTGTAGCTCAGGGCGGGAATCAGGGAGCTCAGGTTCGCCGTGACCGTCTGCCCGGCCTGCACCGAAACGTGGCCGTCTTGCCCTTCTCCCGGCGTGACCGTCAGGCCTGCATCGGGCCCGCGCACGGCGACGTCCAGCGTGACGGGCGAAACACCGCTCCTCGTCACCGTCACGGTGAAGGTGCCGGGCTGGCCGTACGTGTGGGTGAGCTGCGCGGCGTCGGTGGTCGGCGTGAGGGTCTCAGAGGTGCCGTCGCCCCAGGTCAGGGTGTAGGGATCGCCGCTCAGCAGCCTACCCAGCGTCAGGGAGACGGTCAGCAGGTTGTCGCCCGTGCCGGTGACCGTGGGGACAGGCAGGCCAGCGGTGACGGTCGCCGTTACAGTCACTGTCTCCGGAGCGCCCAGCGTCACCCTGTAGGTGCCGGGGGCGCTGTACCTGTGGGTCTTCTGGGCTGTGGCCGCTCCCGTCACGGTGTCCGAGGTGCCGTCGCCCCAGTCCAGGGTGTAGATCAGCGCCGGGACGAGTGCGGACAGCCGGGCCGTGGCGGGCTCGCGGACGACCGGAGTGGCTGGCGCCACGTCCAGTACAGGGGCCGGGGCGGCGACCGTCACTTTGTTCTGAAGTTTGAGCGTGTCGGGCCCGCTCAGCGTCACGGTGAACACGCCGACCGAGGCGTAGGTGTGGGTGCGGACCGGAGGGCTCTGGCGGTTGACGAATTCATAGCTGCCGTCGCCCCACTCCAGGGTGACCAACCTCTGCGGCAGGTTGGTCAGTTCGGCCGTGACCGTTTCCCCGATCAAAACGGTGGCGGGCGCAACCTTCAGGGCGGGCACCGGATCGGCCACCACCACCGTGACTGACACCGGCGTGGCGGAAACGGGCGTGACCGTGATGCCGTACCCGCCGGCCCGCGCGTAGGTGTGCGTCTGCTGCGCGGTCGTGGCCGTGGCCTTCAAGGGATCCCCCCGGACGCCGTCGCCCCAGTCGAGCTGGTACTCGTAGCCCGGCAGCAGGTTGCTCAGGTGGAGCGTCACGGTCAGGGCGTCCGGCGTGGCCGAGACCCCCGGGACCGGCACGGTCGTCGTGGCCGTGACGAACACGGTCTTGGTGCCGGAAGCCTCCAGGTACACCGCGCGGCTGCCCGCTTCCGAGTAGGCGTGGGTGCGCACGGCGGTCGCGCTGCCCGTCAGGGTGTTGGTCGTGCCATCACCCCAGTTCAGGGTATAGGTCAGCGAGGGAAGCATCCCGGAGACCGTGACCGTCATGGGCTGCCCCAGCGGCGCGCTTTCAGGCGTAATCGACAGGCTCGCGTCGGCCACGACCAGCGTCACCTCGGTGACGACGGGCGCTCCCCCGTAGAGCGGAGTCACGACCACGCGGAAGGTGCCGGGGCGAACGTAGCGGTGGACGAGGACGGCGGGCAGGTTGGTTCCAGGACTGCGGAACTGTTCGGAGGTGCCGTCACCCCAGTCAACCGAGGAGGGCTGCGGGAGCAGGTTGCCCACCGTCAGGGTCAGCGTCAGCTGCTCCTGTTCGGTGCTCAGGGTGGGTACCGGCAGTTCCACGGACACGGCCGCCGTGACGGTCGTGACGCCCGGAGCGCTCAACGTGACCGTGAAAGTACCGGGGATGTACGTCCGCGTGCCGGTGTACGTGGCCACTCCGGTCACGGTTTCCACGGGACCGCCGTCTCCCCAGTCGAACGTGTACGTCAGGGCGGGCACGAGTCCCGACAGTGTGGCCGTCACCGTCTGCCCCACCACCGCGCGGGTGGGGGTCAGCGCCAACGCCGCCGCCGGCGCCGTGATGGTCACGGAAGCGGTCGCCCGGTCTCCACCCGGCAGCGCCACCCGCACGGCATAGGTGCCGGGCTTGCCGTAACCATGCGTGCGGGTCAGCTGCGCTTCAGTGGCCGTCAGCGTTTCCGCCGTTCCATCGCCCCAGTCCAGCGTGTAGGTCAGGCCGACGATCAATCCCGAAATCGAAGCATTGGCGGTGAGGTCGGTGGCGCCCACTTCCAGCGCGGGGGGCGCACTCAACTGCAGCGTGGTGGTGACCGGAGACATGCTGGGCGCTGTGAGGCCCACCGTCACCGTGCCAGGCTGCGCGTAGGGGTGCGAGAAGCGTGCCGCGGTGCCCGTCGGCGTGAACGCCTCGGTGGTCCCGTCACCCCAGCTCAAGCTGTAGAGCTGACCTGGGGTGAGCTGGCCCAACTCTGCTACGGCGTCGAGCCGCACGGCTGTGACCGCCAGGACCGCTGCAGGAAGGCGCGTAATCACGGAGGCCGTCACGGGCGTGCTGCCCCTGGGCGTGACCTGAACCGTGAAGGTGCCGGGCTGGCTGTAGGCGTGACTCAGGGTCGCGGTCGCAGCGGTGGCGGTCAGGGGTTCGGTCGTTCCGTCTCCCCAATTCACCGTGTAGCTGTAATCCGCGAGCAGGTTGCCCAGACCCAGGGAAGCCGTCAGGGCGGTGGAAGTCGCCGCCACGGTCGGAACGGGCATGCCAACCGGCAGGCTGAACGTCGCTGGAGTGGTCCCGGTTGCGGAGAGCGTCACGGTGTATGTCCCGGGCTGCGCGTACGTGTGCGTCTTCTGGGTGGCAGTGCTGCCAGTGATGGTTTCGGTGGTGCCGTCTCCCCAGTCGAGCGTATACGTCAGGGCGGGAACCAGGGCCGTCAGGTTCGCTGTGACCGTCTGGCGAATCAGGGGAGCGCTCGGCGTGACCGTCAGCACGGAGTTCGGCGCGTTCACTGTGACGGGCGTCGTCACGGGCGTGCTGCCCCTGGGCGTGACCTGAACCGTGAAGGTGCCGGGCTGGCTGTAGGCGTGACTCAGGGTCGCGGTCGCAGCGGTGGCCGTCAGGGGCTCGGTCGTTCCGTCGCCCCACGCGACGCTGTAGGGGTACCCGCTCAGCAGGTTGCCCAGATTCAGGGAAACGCTCAAACCACTTGCCGTTCCGCTGGCCGTCGGGGCGGGAACAGCCGCTGTCACGCTGGCCGTCACCGGCGTGGTCGCGGGAGAGGTAAGGGTAACGCTATAGCTGCCCGGGGCGCTGTACCGGTGCGTTTTCTGGGTGGCGGCGGTGCCGGTGATGGTTTCGGTGGTGCCGTCTCCCCAGTCGAGCGTATAGGTCAGGGCGGGAACCAGGGAGCTCAGGTTCGCCGTGACCGTCTGGCGAATCAGAGGAGCGCTCGGCGTGACCGTCAGCACGGAGTTCGGCGCGTTCACCGTGACGGGCGTCGTGACTGGAGCGCTGCCCCTGGGCGTGACCTGAACCGTGAAGGTGCCGGGCTGGCTGTAGGCGTGACTCAGGGTCGCGGTCGCAGCGGTGGCGGTCAGGGGTTC
>NZ_FWWU01000011.1:104374-107868 GCF_900176165.1 Deinococcus hopiensis KR-140 | reverse complement strand
AACCACTTGCCGTTCCGCTGGCCGTCGGGGCGGGAACAGCCGCTGTCACGCTGGCCGTCACCGGCGTGGTCGCGGGAGAGGTAAGGGTGACGGTGTACCTGCCCGGGGGGCTGTACCCGTGCGTCTTCTGGGCGGCGGGAGTGCCGGTGATGGTTTCGGTGGTGCCGTCTCCCCAGTCGAGCGTATACGTCAGGGCGGGAACCAGGGACCTCAGGTTCGCCGTGACCGTCTGGCGAATGGAAGGATCGCTCGGCGTGACCGTCAGGACCGAATTCGGAGCGCTCACGGTGACGGGGGTCGTCACTGGAGCGCTGCCCCTGGGCGTGACCTGAACCGTGTAGGTGCCCGGCTCGCTGTAGGCGTGACTCAGGGTCGCCGTCGCGGCGGTGGGCGTCAGGGGTTCGGTCGTTCCGTCTCCCCACTTCACCGTGTAGCTGTAATCCCCCAGCAGGTTGCCCAGACCCAGGGAAGCCGTCAAGGCAGTGGAAGTCCCCGTCACAGTCGGAACGGGCATGCCAACCGGCAGGCTGAACGTCGCTGGAGTGGTCCCGGTTGCGGAGAGCGTCACGGTGTATGTCCCGGGCTGCGCGTACGTGTGCGTCTTCTGGGTGGCAGTGCTGCCAGTGATGGTTTCGGTGGTGCCGTCTCCCCAGTCGAGCGTATACGTCAGGGCGGGAACCAGGGAGCTCAGGTTCGCCGTGACCGTCTGGCGAATCAGGGGAGCGCTCGGCGTGACCGTCAGCACGGAGTTCGGCGCGTTCACTGTGACGGGCGTCGTCACGGGCGTGCTGCCCCTGGGCGTGACCTGAACCGTGAAGGTGCCGGGCTGGCTGTAAGCGTGACTCAGGGTCGCGGTCGCAGCGGTGGCCGTCAGGGGCTCGGTCGTTCCGTCGCCCCAGTTCACCGTGTAGCTGTAATCCGCGAGCAGGTTCCCCAGACCCAGGGAAGCCGTCAATCCACTTGCCGTTCCGGTGGCTGTCGGGGCGGGAACAGCCGCTGTGACGCTGACCGTCGCTGGAGTGGTCCCGGTCGCGGAGAGCGAGACCGTGTACGTCCCGGGCTGCGCGTACGTGTGCATCTTCTGGGCGGCGGTGCCGGTGAAGGTCTCGGTGGTGCCGTCTCCCCAGTCGAGCGTATAGGTCAGGGCGGGAACCAGGGAGCTCAGGTTCGCCGTGACCGTCTGGCGAATCAGAGGAGCGCTCGGTGTCACCGTTAGCACGGAGTTCGGCGCGTTCACTGTGACGGGCGTCGTCACGGGCGTGCTGCCCCTGGGCGTGACCTGAACCGTGAAGGTGCCGGGCTGGCTGTAAGCGTGACTCAGGGTCGCGGTCGCAGCGGTGGCGGTCAGGGGTTCGGTCGTTCCGTCTCCCCAGTTCACCGTGTAGCTGTAATCCGCGAGCAGGTTCCCCAGACCCAGGGAAGCCGTCAGGGCGGCGGAAGTCGCCGCCACGGTCGGAACGGGCGCGCTAGAGCTGACCGCAGCCGTCACCGCTGGGGTCGCGGGGGAAGAGAGGGTAATGGTGTAGGGACCGGGAGCGCTGTAGGTGTGCGTTTTCTGGGTGGCGGTGCTGCCGGTGATGGTCTCGGTGGTGCCGTCTCCCCAGTCGAGCGTATAGGTCAGGGCAGGAACCAGGGCCGTCAGGTTTGCCGTGACCGTCTGACGGATGAGTGCGTTGCCAGGTGTGACCACCAGGACTGGGATCGGAGCATTCACGCTGATGGGCGCCGTCACGGGCGTGCTGCCCTGCGGCGTGATCTGGAGTGTGAAGGTGCCGGGCTGGCTGTAGGCGTGACTCAGGGTCGTGGTCGCAGCGGTGGCCGTCAGGGGCTCGGTCGTTCCGTCTCCCCAGTCCACCGTGTAGCTGTAATCCCCGAGCAGGTTCCCCAGACCCAGGGAAGCCGTCAATCCACTTGCCGTTCCGGTGGCCGTCGGGCCGGGAACGCCAACCGTGACCGGCGTAGTCGCGGGGGCCGTTCCGGGCGCACTGACGGAGACGGCGTAGGCACCGGGAGTGCTATAGGTGTACGTCTTTTGAGCAGTGGGACTGCCGGTGATGGTTTCGGTGGTGCCGTCTCCCCAGTCGAGCGTATAGGTCAGGGCGGGAACCAGGGAGCTCAGGTTCGCCGTGACCGTCTGGCGAATCAGAGGAGCGCTCGGTGTCACCGTTAGCACGGAGTTCGGCGCGTTCACTGTGACGGGCGTCGTGACTGGAGCGCTGCCCCTGGGCGTGACCTGAACCGTGAAGGTGCCGGGCTGGCTGTAAGCGTGACTCAGGGTCGCGGTCGCAGCGGTGGCGGTCAGGGGTTCGGTCGTTCCGTCTCCCCAATTCACCGTGTAGCTGTAATCCGCGAGCAGGTTGCCCAGACCCAGGGAAGCCGTCAGGGCGGTGGAAGTCGCCGTCACGGTCGGAACGGGCATGCCAACCGGCAGGCTGAACGTCGCTGGAGTGGTCCCGGTTGCGGAGAGCGTCACGGTGTATGTCCCGGGCTGCGCGTACGTGTGCGTCTTCTGGGTGGCAGTGCTGCCAGTGATGGTTTCGGTGGTGCCGTCTCCCCAGTCGAGCGTATACGTCAGGGCGGGAACCAGGGCCGTCAGGTTCGCTGTGACCGTCTGGCGAATCAGGGGAGCGCTCGGCGTGACCGTCAGCACGGAGTTCGGCGCGTTCACTGTGACGGGCGTCGTCACGGGCGTGCTGCCCCTGGGCGTGACCTGAACCGTGAAGGTGCCGGGCTGGCTGTAAGCGTGACTCAGGGTCGCGGTCGCAGCGGTGGCCGTCAGGGGCTCGGTCGTTCCGTCGCCCCACGCGACGCTGTAGGGGTACCCGCTCAGCAGGTTGCCCAGATTCAGGGAAACGCTCAAACCACTTGCCGTTCCGCTGGCCGTCGGGGCGGGAACAGCCGCTGTCACGCTGGCCGTCACCGGCGTGGTCGCGGGAGAGGTAAGGCGGACGGTGTACGTCCCAGGCTGCGCGTACGCGTGCGTCTTTTGAGCAGTGGGACTGCCGGTGATGGTTTCGGTGGTGCCGTCTCCCCAGTCGAGCGTATACGTCAGGGCGGGAACCAGGGCCGTCAGGTTCGCCGTGACCGTCTGACGGATGGACGCGTTGTCAGGCGTGGTCGTCAGGCCCGGAAGCGGAGCGCTCAGGTTGACGGTGGTCGTCACCGGAGTGCTGCCTTGAGGCGTAACTTGAACTGTGTAGCTTCCCGGCCCGCTGTAGTTGTGCTTCAGTTGTGCCGTTGGGGTGGTGGGCGTCAGGGTTTCGGTCGTTCCGTCTCCCCACTCCAGGGTGTAGGTGTACGCACTCAGGAGATTGCTCAGGTTCAGGCTGGCGGTCAACCCACTTCCCGTCCCTATAACAATTGGGGCGGGCACTGTCACCTTGACCGGGGTCGTCACTCCTGGGGTTGCGGGGGAAGAGAGGGTAATGGTGTATGTCCCGGGCTGCGCGTACGTGTGCGTCTTCTGGGTGGCAGTGCTGCCAGTGATGGTTTCG
>NZ_FWWU01000011.1:80000-104274 GCF_900176165.1 Deinococcus hopiensis KR-140 | reverse complement strand
ATACGTCAGGGCGGGAACCAGGGCCGTCAGGTTCGCTGTGACCGTCTGACGAATCAGGGGAGCGCTCGGCGTGACCGTCAGCACGGAGTTCGGCGCGTTCACTGTGACGGGCGTCGTCACGGGCGTGCTGCCCCTGGGCGTGACCTGAACCGTGAAGGTGCCGGGCTGGCTGTAGGCGTGACTCAGGGTCGCGGTCGCAGCGGTGGCCGTCAGGGGCTCGGTCGTTCCGTCTCCCCAGTCCACCGTGTAGCTGTAATCCCCGAGCAGGTTCCCCAGATTCAGGGAAGCCGTCAATCCGCTTACCGTTCCGGTGGCCGTCGGCGTTCCCACGCCGACGGTGACGGTGGTGGCCGCGGGCGTGGTGTTGGGCGCATTGAGGGTGACCGTGTAGGGACCGGGAGCGCTGTAGGTGTGCGTTTTCTGGGTGGCAGTGCTGCCAGTGATGGTTTCGGTGGTGCCGTCTCCCCAGTCGAGCGTATACGTCAGGGCGGGAACCAGGGAGCTCAGGTTCGCCGTGACCGTCTGGCGAATCAGGGGAGCGCTCGGCGTGACCGTCAGCACGGAGTTCGGCGCGTTCACTGTGACGGGCGTCGTCACGGGCGTGCTGCCCCTGGGCGTGACCTGAACCGTGAAGGTGCCGGGCTGGCTGTAGGCGTGACTCAGGGTCGCGGTCGCAGCGGTGGCCGTCAGGGGCTCGGTCGTTCCGTCTCCCCAGTCCACCGTGTAGCTGTAATCCCCGAGCAGGTTCCCCAGATTCAGGGAAGCCGTCAATCCGCTTACCGTTCCGGTGGCCGTCGGGGCGGAAACGCCAACCGTGACCGGCGTGGCCGCGGGGGCCGTTCCGGGCGCACTGACGGAGACGGCGTAGGTACCGGGAGTGCTATAGGTGTGCGTCTTTTGAGCAGTGGGACTGCCGGTGATGGTTTCGGTGGTGCCGTCTCCCCAGTCGAGCGTATAGGTCAGGGCGGGAACCAGGGAGCTCAGGTTCGCCGTGACCGTCTGGCGAATTAGAGGAGCGCTCGGTGTCACCGTTAGCACGGAGTTCGGCGCGTTCACTGTGACGGGCGTCGTGACCGGAGCGCTGCCCTGCGGCGTGACCTGAACCGTGAAGGTACCGGGCTGGCTGTAGGCGTGACTCAGTTGCGCCGTGGGCGTGGTAGGCGTGAGCGGTTCTGTCGTTCCGTCTCCCCAGGCGACGCTGTACGCGTGTCCGCTCAGCAGGTCGCCCAGATTCAGGGTGGCGGTCAGGCCACTTGCTGTTGCCGTGGCGGTTGGGGTGGGGACCGTTGCCGTCACGGTGGCGACCACTGGAGTGGTTCCCGGTGAGCTGAGCGTCACGGTAAAGGGGCCAGGCTGCGTGTACGCGTGCGTCTTCTGAGCAGTGGGACCGCCCGTGATGGACGCGGTGGCGCCGTCACCCCAGTCCAGCGTGTAGGTCAGGGTGGGGGTGAGGCGGGACAGATCGGCGGTCACCGTCTGTCCTGCCGGCACACTGGCGGGCAGGACAGACAGGACGGCGTCCGGCACTGCCAGCGTCACCGTGGCGCTCACGGGTGTGCCGCCCTCGGGGGTGACCCGAATGGTGTAGGTCCCAGGTTGGCTGTAGGGGTGTGTCCGCTGCTCCGCCGCGCCGCTGGCGGTCAGCGGTTCGGCGGTGCTGTCGCCCCAGTCAATGCGGTAGGTGGAGTTCCCGACGAGGTTGCCCAGGGCCAGGGTGGCGGTCAGGCCGCTGGCCGCCGTGGAAGCGGTGGGCGCGGGAAGGGTCACGGTGACGTTGGAACTCACAGGCGTGGTGCCCGAACTTGTCACCAGCACGGTGTAGTTTCCGGGCTGCGCGTACGTGTGCGTCTTCTGGGCGGTGGCCGTACCCGTGAGGGTCTCGGCGGTGCCGTCGCCCCAGTCCAGGGTGGTGTTCAGGCCAGCGTTCAGGCCGCTGAGCTCGGCGGTCACCACCTGGGAGACCGCCGCGGAACTGGGAGTCAGGGTCAGGATGGGCGCCGGGTACGACAGGATGACGGTGGTGGTCACGGGCGTGCCGTTTCGTGGGGTGACCCGAATGGTGTAGGTCCCCGGTTGGCTGTAGGGGTGGACCAGTTGTGGAGCGGGGTCGCCCTGGGCGGTGAAGGGTTCGGTGCTGCCATCGTCCCAGTCGATGCTGTACTCGTAGTCACCCAGGAGGTTGCCAAGGGTGATCGTGGCGCTCAGGCCGCTGCCCTGTGCCGCGAGGGTAGGGGTGGGTACCTTGACCGTCACGGCGGCGGTGGCTGGCGTGAGTCCAGGGGTCGAGAGCGTGACGGTATACGTGCCCGGCTGCCTGTAGGTATGCAGGTCCTGCGCGGTCGCGGTGCCCGTGAGGGGGTCGGCGGTCCCGTCGCCCCAGTCCACGGTGTAGGTGAGGGTGGGGTCCAGCGCGCTGGCGTCGGCGCGGACGGACTGGTAGATGGAGGCGTTCGCGGGGGTGACCGTGAGGACCGGATTGGGGGCCGTGACGGTGACGTCCGACAGCACCTGGGCGTTCCGAGCAGCCGTGGGCTGCACCTCACTAATAATGGGGCTGGGGCGGCCAGGAACCGAGTACACGTGCGACAGGGTGACGGTGGGAGTCTGTCCTCCAGGGTTGCCAAAGGTGTCGCAGGGGCCGCCCGGGTTCTCGCCCTCCCAACACAGCGTGTATGTGGTGTCGGCGGGAACACCGTTGAAGCTGATGGTAAAGGGGGTCCCCGCCTGGACGGTGGGCGTGTACGTCAGGGTTCCGGGCGGCGTGTATGCCTGCGCGCCGGCCACGCTGGCGAGCAGGAACAGCAGCGGTGCAGGCCACCGGCGCGCCTTGTTCCGCACTTTCCTGGGAAGGGTGGGGTGGGGGGGGGTCATGGGGACTCCTTGGGGAGAAAGCGGTAGCCCAGGCCCAGGCCGTAGCGGTACGAGGCCGCGGCGGTGGTGGCCGTCGACCGCTCATAGCGGGCGCTGGCGCTGGCATCCAGCCGCGAGGTGACGGCGTAATTCAGCGTGAGGTCTCCCCTTCCAGTCAGGAGGGAGGGGCCAGTTGCCGCGCTGCTCAGGTTCAGGCCCAGGGCCAGTTGCGCACCAAACTGGCCGCTGTTATACGCGAGGGTGCCGCTGGCATTCCCACCACTCCGGTCGCCAGTGCGGCTGTAGGAGACATTTACCCCGCCCTGCCAGGGCTTTTGCTGACCCACGATAGAAGTCTGCAGGGTGAGGGCAGGCGCCGCCTGAGGTGGTGCCGTGAGTGTCGCCGACGCGCCGACGCGCACGCCGCCGACCTGCTTGCTGATATCGGCGCTATAGACCGGTGTGCGCGTGGCCGGAATGACGGAGACGGCCGTGCCGAGGGCCAACTGCTGGGGCAGGGTGACGCGCGCCCCCGCACCGAGCGAGAGGCCCGTTCCGCTGGTGGCAGCGGTGCCACTGACCTGCCACGGACCCCTGACGTAGGTCAGGGCAGCGTTGGCACTGGGTGCCGCACCTGCCGACCAGGAGGCGGCGCCGCTGGCGCTCAGGTCAGGGCGAAGCCGGAGGCTCGCCCCACTGGTGACGTTCAAGCGGGCCACACCCGCTTGAACGCTGAAGCCGGGCACCAGGTACGCAACGGTGCCGCCGCGCGCGTAGGTCAGGGCGCCGGAAACGCTGCTGCTCCAGATTGGGTCGCCCAGCGCAGGCAGCAAAACGGCGGTAGCGGTCGCGTTGGTGGTGAGATTCAATTCACGGCTCAACCGCACCCCCACCCCGACTCCGGCGGTGTGACTCTGGTAGCCGTAGGTTGGGGTCTGACTGCTGGACAGGGTGTAAAGAACGGTGGCGGAGGTCACGGTCAGGCCTTCGGGCGGTGCTTGCGGCACAAACGTGTAGACCACAGTGGCGCTGGTATCCGTGCGCCCAGCGGCAACGTCAGCACTGCGGCGACCGGCGGCCTGAAAGGCATGGTGCGGGCGGTTATAACGCACCCCAAAATTCATGAGGCTGCGTTCGGCACTCAGGTCAAGGACAGTGGAGCTCGGACCCGGTGAGGTCTGGTAATGACCGGAGACGCTCACGCTGTCCAGCCATTCAAGCGGCGGTGGAACGCTGTAGAAGCGCACCTGAAGACTTCCCTCGGCGTGGGCGAGGCCAGCCATGCCCAGCGCGAGTGGGAGCGCACCGCACACGTGCGGGACCACCCGCGCACCCGCGAGCCTGGTCCAGCGCTGTTTGGAAGACCGGGGCGTTCGCTTGCCCTCAACCGGCCCACAGGAGTGTGGTAGAGGGAATAGAGCGTCGTTCCAAACCGCCGGTCCTCCGGAGGGCTGTTCCGGATTTCCCGTCCATGCTGCGGTGTAACGCCCCACGACGGGGCGCCTTGCTGGGTCCACCTTCCTCATACGTTGTGCCTCTTTTGCGTGCTTCTGCGGGGCGTGGCTGCGGGGAGGGCCGGGGCGTGTTCACGTGTGTTAAGGCCAGGACATGGAGCAGAGGGAGGAGCGGTGGACGACCGCCCTCACCCTGGCCTCCTGGGGTCAATTTGTGAAAATAAATTTGCCTTCAAAAAAAGCAAGGGGGTCTCACATAAACACTCTAGACGCAACGGCGTTATCGAAGCGTTATGCGGTAAGAGGAGGCTCGACAGCACCGAGAAAGTCAGGAGGAGCCAGGGAGAACAACTGCCGGTAGAGCCGCGTGGCTGGCGTGCGCCACGCTGGATCAGCGGCGGAGAGGGCGCGGGCCGCCTGATAGTGCACGTCCAGGATCCCTGCCTCTTCAGCCAGTCCTGCGGCCTCCAGCAAGTCGGCTCTGGCATCCACGCCATTGCCGAACCGCGCCCGCAACAGCAGGCTCCGCGCCAGCAGTTCGCTCATCTGGGATGTCCGGGACTGCCTGACGGCCGCGTCTGCCAGGGCAGCGGCCTGCACGTCCTCGCCTCCGAGGCTGGCCACCAGCGCCAGAGCGTGGTTGGCCGCCACCTGCGTGAGCGGCACCTGAACGTGGACGGCGAGTGCACGCACGTGCCCGCTCCACTGTTCTGCTTCGGCCCGCCGCTTCAAAAAGGCGTACGTGGACGTGAGGCCGCTGAGCGCCAGCGAGAGCCGGACAGGATCACCCACGTGCTGGGCCGTGCTCACCGCTTGGGACAGCAGTGCGGCCGCCTCTTCATAACGCCCGGCATACAGGGCCAGTAAGCCGCGCCGATGTTGCAGGTCCAGCAGGTGCGGAGGGTAGGCACGGAGGGATGGCTCCGCCGCGTCCAGTTCAGCCAGGGCCTTGCGGTAGCGGCCCTGGCTGATCGATACGGTCGCCTGATGCACCTGCCGCACCCCCAGATCGAATGGGGAGGCTGGGGAATTGAATGGGAGCGCGAGGACCGCTTCGGCTTCCGCGAGCCGGCCCAGCGCCCAGTATGTCCAGCCCAGGTTCCCGGCGTACCACGCGGGGACCGGGGGCTGCCCCCCGCGTGTGGCAGGGACCTGAAAGCGCTCATACAACTGGGCCGCCTCACTGAACCGGCCGGCCATCCACAGCAGCAGTGCGTGCTCATTCGTGATCTCTGCGCGCCAGGGTGCCAGCGCTTGCGCCGTGAGAATCGTCTTTTCCGCTGCCGCGTACTGCCCGGCGCGGAGATGAATGGCGAACTGCGCGCGGCACAAGTCCGCCTGCTCGGGTTCGGTGAGGTGCCCCCGCGCCAGCTCGGTCGCCCGGACGATTTGCGTGAGGGCGTCTTCCAGTCGACCACACAGCCGGTACAGTTCTGCGAGGGCCGCGTGAGTCTCCACCTGCCGGCGAATCCCCGGTGTGGAAAGCAGTACGGCCTGAAACGCCTGTTCCGCTTGCGCTGGGTCCTGACCACGCAGGGCCATTCCAAGGCCGTATTGCGCCTCGAGGACACTTTCCCGCGCTGAATCACCGGCAATCACGGCGCGGCGGAAATCCCAGGCGGCGTCCGACCAGGCGCCGCGGCTGAGCGCAACCCAACCGGCCTTCACCCAGTGCGGCGCGGCGCTGTTGGGTTGACCCGCAGCTTCCCAGTGAAGCGCCAGGTGCTCAGGTGCAGCCCTCTTTGGGTGGGTGTCGGTCCGGCTTTGCAGGTGTGCCGCTATTCTGGCGTGCAGGAGTGCGCGTACGGGAAGCGGCACGCTCCGGAGGGCTGCCTGCGCGATCAGATCGTGCGCAAAGCGCGAACCGCTCATAATCTGCGCCGCTTCCAGTTCTGCCCAGGGCTGTACGAGGTCCAGGGGATGAAGGTCCATGACGTACGCCGCCAGCTCCGCATCAAATTCCGAACCAGCCACCGCGGCCACGCGGGCCAGGCGCAGTGCTGACGCCGGAACACCCTCCAGGCGGCGGTAGAGCAGCGGTTCCAGTTGCGGGGGCACCGGGAGGGCCCTCAGTTCCTCTCCATGGCCCGGTAGCCTGCCAACGTCTATCAGGCTGCGCAGCGTCTCCAGGACAAACAGTGGATTTCCCCCCGTGTGCCGCCACAACGCGCCCACCAAGGACGCCGCCACCGGCCCGGGTTCCTGCCGCTCCAGAAACGCGGACGTCAGGGCCTGGACGCCCGCTTCACGCAGAGGTTGGAGCTCAATGGTGAGTGCGGCCCGACCCTCCACCAGCCGCGCAACCGTCTTCAGCCGCGCAAAGGGGAGTTCACCCTGCCGGAACGTCATGCCCACCTGCACGCCCAGCGACCGCCACTCGGGTTGCGAGAAGACAAACATCCAGGCTTCCCAACTCGCCTCGTCCATCCACTGGTCATCATCGAACATGAGGCTGCCCGGTCCGCCAAAGCCGCTTCCCGCCTGTGTGGCGAGGGCCAGCGGCAACAGGGAAGTGACCAGCCGGGTCACCGCTTCCAGGAAGCGCCGCTGCGCCGCCGGAGAGCGGAGTGGCTCCGTTCCCGGTTCTTCGGACCACAGGTCCGGCAGCAGGTGCGCGGCCCCCACACGGACCCAGTCCTCCAGCGGTTCCGGTGTCGACGCCAGGCCCAGCACCTTGGCATCCTCGTACGCCTTCAGGAGCTGCCGGGCCAGCCGCCCCAGCGCCAGGTAAGGCACCGCCTCATCATTTGGGCGTGACGCCAGGCACAGCACAGGTCCCCGCGCGCGCAGGACCTCGCGCAGCAGCCGCGTCTTGCCCACGCCGGGCGGGCCACTCACGATGACGTTCTGCCCGGCGTCCAGGGCCGCGTTCAGCCGTGTCCATTCGGCCTCGCGGCCCACCAGGGGAGGCTGCCAGGTGGGGGCAGTGGGCAGACCCGGCGTGTCCACCCCGCTGGCCGACCGGATCCCGTCCGCCAGCGCCAGCGTTTCCGGTGTGGGAGACACGCCCAGTTCCCGCCGCAGGGTCTCCCGACACGCGTAAAATGCCTCCAGCGCGGCGGCGCGGTCTCCCCTGCCCACGTGGAGGGTCATGATCAACCGGTATGCTGGTTCGGACAGCGGATCGAGTTCGAGCAGGCGCGCCGCGCGCCGCAGGGCGCCGCCCAGGTCGCCCGCCGCCTGATCGGCGCGGCATCGCTGCCACAGGGCGTCGCGGCGCAGCGCCCTGAAACGTTCGCGCTCGGCGAGGAGCCACTCCTCGAACGCTGGGCAATCGCTAAAATCCTTTCCCGCCAGCAGTTCGCCCTCCCAGCCGGGTTGTTCCAGGTCAGGCTCCCCCAGGCCTGCTGGCCCGGACGCCGGCAACGCAGACGCGGCCAGCAGGGAGGCCGTCACATCCGCATGAACGTGCGCCGCCAGCGCCAGCAGCGGCTCGCCCACCACCAGGTCGCCGTAGGAGCGCAGTCGCCACAACACCTGACGCAGGTTGTTGCGCGCCGAGTGGTTCGGCACGCTTGGCCAGAGCAGCCCCGCCACCCGCTCCCGCGTCACCTGGCCTTCGAGGCACACATACGCCAGGACGCCCGCCGCCTTGCGCTCCAATAGCCGGACCCGGCCCCCCACCACGAGGGACGGCGTTCCCAGGAGGTTCAGGGTGACGGCAGGTACGGAGGGGAGCACCGCTCCACTCTAGCTGCACTTTGAAAATGTTCAGGAACCACCAAATATGGCCGTGCGGGCAAGGCGGGTGAGTTTGCGTCCTGGGCACCCCCCTGCAGGCGCGCTGGTTCAGGGTCCAGGTGGTCCGGGGGATATCCAGGCGGCAGAGGAGCCAGACGCAGACGTGGACCGGGCCGTCCTCGCCTTCCTGACCGGGTCCGGCCGCGATGGGGTCCCGGGAGCCAGCGACCAACGCCCGAAAGCCCGCGTGGCTACGGTTCAGAGCACGCTGGGCGCTTCCTCTCGGCGCTGCCCCATCACGCCGTGGAGCCCTGCCAGTGAGACCGGCCCAACCGCTCCACGAAAAGTGCCTGGACGACTCCAGAGATGCACCCGGACTTGAAGAGGCCCGGTACCCGAACGTCCCTGCACGTCGCGCGGCATTTCAAAAGGGAATGAACGGTCCGAGTAAAACAGCGCGGCCGCCCTCAACCTCGGCGGCGCTGTCCACTGGCTGTGCCGGACTGGGGCGCACACTTCTTTGGCTTGCCCCACCGGTTCATTAAAGCGTGGTGGGGCAAGCCTTTCATGCAGGGCCACATGCTGGCTCTTTTGACGCACGGGGCGCAGCAGTGCCGACCTGCACCTGGGCCCGCTTCGCTACTCCCTGACAGGTCCGGACGGTGTGGACTGACGGGCGACTTCGAGTTGCGTATTGGGCAGGGCGAGCGTGACGAGAAACCCCAGTCCGGCAAGCACGCTCGCCAGCAGGAACACTTCGGTTACAGCATTTGTCAGAGACGCACGTAAGGCCAGCAGAATCTGACCGAACACCGTCTGCCCGGCCAGATGCGTGACGGCTCCCTGGACCTTCTCCAACGCCTCGGGACTCGTCAGGACATTCGGATTGGTCACGGCTTGCCGCAGGGCAGGCGGAAAGGTATGGGCGACGGCGGGGAGTTGAACGGCATGCAGGTTGACGCTTTGAATGGTTCCAAACACGGCAGCGCCGATCGTACCGCCCATGTTGCGGAAAAATTGGTTGACCGACGTTGCCACGCCAAGCTTCTCGCGGGGAAGCGCATTTTGCACGGCGAGCGTAAAGAGACTGTTGGTTGGGCCGAGCCCGAGGCCCAGCATCACCATCAGGCCGGTCACCAGGAGTGCGGAGGTGGTGGGCGTGATGAGATGGCCGAGAAACATGGCGACGGTCATGGTGAACAGACCCGCGAGGATAAATGGCTTGTAGCGGCCAGTGCGGGAAACGGCGAGCCCCGCTGTGGTGCTGGTCAGGATCAGGCCAAGCATGAGGGGCGAAAGGGTCAACCCGGAATTTGTTGCGGAAGCGCCTTTTACCGCCTGCATGTAGAGCGGCAGGTACAGGATGGCCCCGTACATGCCGGCCATGCTCAGGAACCCGGCGACGTTCGAGATGGTAAAGGTGGGGTTGCGAAACAGGCCGAGCTCCAGGATCGGACTGCTGGATTTGGCCTGCCGCACGATGAAGGCCGTGAGCATGACGGCCGCACCGACCAGCAGGCCAAGCACCTGCACCGACGTCCAGGCATAGGTGGTGCCCGCCCAGGTCAGCGCCACCATCAGGGGCACGGTCGTGGCGATGAGCAGGAGCGCACCGAGGTAATCCACCCGCGCCGGGCGGGGCGTGAGGGGAACGCGCAGGTAGCGGGTGATCACGAAGAAGGCGAGGACCGCGAAGGGGATGTTCACGAAGAACACGCTGCGCCACGAAAGGTGATCGGTCAGGAGACCGCCGACAAGCGGACCAACGACGCTGGATACCCCGAAGACAGCTCCCGTGAATCCCTGGTACTTGCCGCGCTCGAGGGGCGTGAAAATGTCACCGATGGTGGCGAAGGCCATACTCATCAGTGCGCCACCGCCGAGGCCTTGCAAGGCGCGAAAAGCGATGAGTTCCCCCATGCTTTGGCTGAAGCCGCCCAGGACAGAACCCGCGGAGAAGAGGAGAATGCCGATGAGCAAGATCGGCTTGCGGCCATACATGTCGCTGAGTTTTCCGTAGATGGGAATGCTGACCGTCTGCGCCAGGGTAAATCCCGTGAACGCCCAGGTGTACAGGTTGAGGCCGCCAAGTTCTGCGATGATCCGCGGCAGGGCCGTGCCGACGACGGTGGTGTTGAGAGAAGAGAGGAACAAGACGACGAGGACGCCAGCGAAAGCGAGCATTTTCTCGCGCGGCGTCACAGGTCTTCTCCCGGGTTGAAGTGACCCTCCAGCACCATCAGGCTCTGTTCGGCCCCTTCGAGGTCGGCGGGTGGAATGGCCTCAAAGCGCCGCGTCAGGGCGGTGCGGGCGAGGGTCCGCGCTTCTCGCAGCGTCGCTTCGCCCTGAGGCGTTAAACGCAGCTGGAAACGGCGGAGGTCGCCAGGATGGGCGTGGCGCTCAAGGAGGCCGGAGGTAACAAGCTGGTCGATGAACCTGCTCGTGGAGGGTGCGGGCGCGCCGACGCGCCGGCTGATGACTGTGGGGGAGTGGTGGCCGTCGGCGACCGCGGCGAGAACCTGAACTTCTTTTGGTTGTAAGCCGAGGGCGCGCTCGAGGTCAGGGTGGATGGTTTCGTGCAGGAGGCGGTAGAGGCGCCCAACGCGGCGCATAAATGCCAGGGGGTCCAAGGTGGGTGACGCGTTCACGCCTGGCATCTTAACATTTCCATTCGGAACATTTTCAAATGAAATAAGCAACCTGTGCTCAAGCGTGCTCCGCCCCGCTCTACCGCAAAATTCCCAGCGCGAAGGGCGGCCCGCCTCTCTTCGAAAAAGCCTTCGTGCTGGCCAGGGACATCAACGCGGACCTGGTGGTGCCGGCGACCCGGCACCACCAGTGACGCCGCCGGTCACGCCTCCAGGAGGATGCGGGCCTTCACCCGACCGACCGTGTCCCTCACCGGGGACGCCCTGCTGCTGGTCAGAACGGAAAGTCGTCCGGGGCATCTGGGCGCGGGGAGAGCGGTTCCCGGACTCCGTGCCTCTGCCCGCCCGCACCGTTTGGGTTACGGCCTGCGCGGCGCGTTGGGTGGTGCGTCCCAACGGCTGGCAGGACTGCGAATTCTTCGGCTTACTCCACGGAGAGCTTTCGTGCGGATGTGCGGCGGCGCTTGGCCCCGTACATGCGCGCGTCCGCCAGTTCTGTGACTGCGGCAGCTTGGCCCGCCTCCAGGTTGTGCGCCACCCCCACACTGGCACCAATCCGGCCGGTCGCCCCCTGCTGCGCTGCGGACACCGCTCCCTCCACCATCCGGTTTACCTCGTCATCCGCGTAAACGCCTGGCAGCAGGAGCACGAACTCGTCTCCACCCAGCCGGTACACTCCACCCCGGTTCCCCACTTCGGCCTGCAGGGCCTGTGCGAACAGGCCAAGCACCTTGTCGCCCTGCGCATGCCCCTCAGTATCGTTCAGGGCCTTGAACCCATCGAGGTCCATCAGGGCCACCGTGAACGCCTCTCGTGACCGCTGATACTGCTCGAGGTCTTCATCAAAGGCCCGGCGGTTCAGCGCTCCGGTGAGGGCGTCTTGCCTTGCCGCCCGGGCGGTCGCATTCCAGATCACCCGTTCGTGAAACGCTGCGCGCACGCTCCGCCCCGCCGCTTCCAGAAGCGTGCGGTCGCTGTCGCGCCAGGGCAGTTCCCGCTCCTGATTTACCCGCAGAGTCAGCATCAAGAACGTCTTTCCCTCCCAGGTCCCCAGGGGAACCCAGGCGGCCGCCTGCAACCCTGCCTCAACAACCTTGGGGAGCGCGCTGGGATGTTCACGGTACGTATCGAGGTAAAACGGCTCGGTGAGCCCCTCCATGATGTGGGTGACGCTGTGCCCCGCCATATTGAGGTGCTCGGCCAGGTCAAACAGGACCGGGTGGAGCTCCGGCTGTCCATACACCCGCTGCGTACAGGGTCGACCGTTCTCGAAGACAATCAGCCCCGTCCAGTCCGCACGAATCGCCTGCCCGATGAGGCCGGCGGCTTCCCGGGCCGCCTCTTCCGGCGTAAGTGGCAAGTCCATCAGGTCGTGAACAGCTTCCAACGTTCTGGCGTGCGCCAAGCTCCGGCGCAGGTCCTCGGCCTGGTCTGCCTGGGTACTGATCTGCTGCTGCATCTGCAGCACGTGGCTGCGCAATTCCAACTCGTTGATGGCCATCGCCGCAAGGTCTTGAAGGGCGCGGAGGTCCTCTTCATCGAGTGGATGCGGCTTGTCGTCCGTGATACACAGGGTACCGATGCGGTGACCCCGAGGGGTAATCAGCGGGGCACCGGCGTACATATGAATGTGGGGTTCCCCCACAACCATGGGATTGTCTGCGAAACGTGGATCAGCGGGTGCGTTGGGCACGACGAAGGGCGTGTCTTCCAGGATGGTCCACGCGCAGAAAGAGTGCTGGCGGGGCGCCTCTGAATCGCCGAGACCCACCATGGCTTTCCCCCATTGCCGGTCGACATCAATGAAGTTGATCACCGCCACTGGGACGCGAAGGAAGCGGGCAGCGAGGCGGGTTACACGGTCAAAAACTTCCTCACGGGCCGTATCGAGGACGTGATATTGCGCCAGATCAAGCAGGCGCGCAGCTTCATCAGGCGGGACAGGCGCTCCGGGCATAGCTGCAGTGTAAAAAATTCAGCTGAGAATTCTCATACGTCTCGCATTTGTTTGACCGCGTCCGGACGGTTGAGCGCAGTGCGCTTCACGTACACCGGGTTTGTGCTGGGCACCGACCAGGTCATGCGGGCGTAGGGCGGGCCTCCGCTGACCGTGGGTCCCAGCGTCCCGGTCCCCCACCGCTCCCCCAGCCGGCCGTGGAGACCCCCCGGTACGCCTACAGCAGGAGCGGCTTGGGACGTCGGAACGCCGTGCTTCCGAGTGCAGGAGTCCCAAACGTTTTGAGGCGCGCAGCTGCGGGCGCACATCCCTTCGCCTTCCATTCGGACCCCAGTCCCTGCCGCTCACCAGAAAGGCAAAGACCGTCGCCCCTCCCTGCTCCAGCCTCTGCGCCCGCTCCTCGCTGCTCTGCATCCGGCCCTTCCCCGGGAAAGCCAGCGCGGTCCATACCAGAACCCACGGGGTGGTCATTCACAGCAGGTGGCGCCGGGGGCAGTTGTGCCGGCTCCGCTGACGGCGGCGCGCGTCACAAGCGCTGCCCACCCGAAAAAGCTCCAGCGTGTTACAGCCGTTCAGGGCCGAAAGTGCCGGCGTCCAGGCATCAATAACGTCGCCCGGTGAGCAGCATCCACCTCGACAGTTCGAGCTTTCCAGCCAGGCGATGGGGCGGCGAACCCTTCGGGTACACCGGCGCCCGGCCCCCCCTGATCAGGGCGAGAACTGCCCCGCGGCCTATGGAGACCGGCCACCTCGGTATGCAGCGCAGGGATGACCAGGAGTTTGCCGCCGCTTCGAGAGGGCCTCAACGGCCGTATCGGCTCACGCCCTGCGCCACCCCTGCGGTCACTGGACCGGCCCCGCCTCTGGGGCATGACGCTGACCGATATGGCCCACTGAAGACCGTGACGGTGGTGCCTTTCCTGGACGACGTGCGCTTAGCGGTGTAATTGCCCGGAGGCGCTGAGGAGACGCTCCAGACCGCCGAGGATCAGATCAAGGCCGAATTCGAAGCGTTCCACGCGTCCGCCCATCTTCACAATCTCGGTCACGACTGCGTGGAAGTGCGGGTAATGGTCGGCGGGAATAAGCTCCACTCCGGCTGCGGCCATCTGCGCCGCCTCTTCCGGCGCGAAGGGAAGGTTGAGCTGCTGGAGGGTAAAGCCGTAGATGTGGCCATCGAGCGCGTGCCACGCGTCAAGGGTCTGCTCGACGGTAAAGCCGCCGCGGCGTAGCCAGGCGAACGTCCGGTCGAGGTAGCTCAGCATGGCGGGTCCAATGTTGACCCGCGAGCCCATCAGGGAGCAGGCCCAGCGGTGGCGCAGCAGCGCCTGGTGTGCCGAGATTGCGCGCCGGCGCATCGCGTCTTTCCAGTCATGGGCGCCCTGAGGCACGTCGATCTCGGCGATGACGAGGTCGATCAGGCCGTCGATCAGGGCGTCTTTGTCCTTGATGTGTTTGTAGAGCGACATCGCCTCGACGCCGAGCGCCTGGCCGAGTCGGCGCATGCTGAGCGCTTCGAGGCCATGCAGATCGGCCAGATCAAGGGCGGCCCGGAGGATGCGCTCGCGCGTGAGTGGGATTCGGGGTTCGGAGTTCGGGAGGTCTGGGACAGTCATGGTGTGCTCCTGAGGTGGGGGCCAAAGGCTGACTTGACAAGTTTACACTGTAAGCCTAAGCTTACACCGTAAACCGCGGCGGCATTCTTTTTCCCTGATGCCTCTTCCCCACCTCCAGGAGACTCACCGTGACTGTCGCCTCGCCTGACCAAGATTCAACCCGTCCTTCCTCGCCTTCGGCCCCGGCACTTACAGCTGGGCTGGCCCTGATGCTCATGGCGGCCCTCGCCCTCTCCGCAGAGTTCCTTGTCCGTTCTCGCCTGATCGACCCGCACGACTTTGCAGCGACGCTGGGCCGCCTGCGCACCTCCGAACCGCTTTTTCGGGCCGGCATCGCCTCCAACCTGATCGTCGCCCTGCTCGACGTCGTTGTCGGCGTGGCCCTGTACCAGGTCTTCCAGCACGCCGGGCGAGGACTCGCCCTGTTGGCAGCAACCAACCGCGTGGTCTACGCCGCCGTCTTCGCTACCGCGACCCTCGGTCAGCTTCTCGCCTTGCGCCTCGCCACCGGTGACGGCTTCCCACCCAGCGGCCACTCAGACCAACTCGCGGCAGCGTTTCTGGACATGTACGCGTTCGGCTGGCAGATCGGGCTGACGTTCTTCGCCTTTCACCTCGCGGTGCTCGGCGGGTTGATCGTGCGCTCCGGCGCTGCCCCCCGCTGGATTGGCGCGCTGCTGATCCTCGCCGGGGCTGCGTACCTCATCGACGCCTTTGCCACCGTGCTCCTGCCCAACTACGCCGACTATGCCGCGGTCCTCAAGGCCTGCGTCGCCCTGCCCGCCACGGCTTCAGAACTCTCGCTGTGCGCCTGGCTGATCACCTACGGCAAGCGGGCCAGACGCGCCGGGCCAAGCACACTCCAGGCCGCCTAGCGCCTTTGTCCGAATGGCGCCGCGCGTGGAAGGGCAGCCCCCACGGCTCCCCATTCTCCCCATGCGGATTTCGTTCGCCGGGACCAGTCAAAAACTGCACGTTGACATACGCTCTCGGCGCTGGCCACCACTTCGCTTTTTCTGCTTGAAGCCTTCTTTTGCCACTGGAACGTGTTCAGAGAAGGCTTCAGCGTCATCGGCCCCATCCCGTGGTCTTCAAAGTGCGTCTGAAAAGACCCAGGGTGTGCGGCCGTCCCAGTGGCGCCCCACCGCGCGGACCATCACTTCATACACGGCGTTCCCAGCGGTTCGCAGCAGAGCGTTCATCCCTGACCGTGCGCCTGGACTCCCATGGCCAAAGCGCCGCTCCACCGCCGCGGGTCCTGTGTATGTCCGCCTTCAGCACCGCGTGCAGCAGCCAGCACTCTGCAAGGTGGCGCAGGGCAACAAGAGCGTGCAAGCCCGAACCGGACACGTGCGCGTCCGGTCCCCAGCGGCTGACGGCGGCTTCCGTTCAGCTGCCAGTCGCGTTTCGGGTCGCGCAGGCCAGCGTGGCGGAGCCGTTTCCCACCTTCAGGCTCCACAGCGCCCTGCCCGACTGAGGCCAAAACCTTCCCCGGCGGCTTTCAGCGCGCTCAGGAGCACGGGGCCATCCACCAGACCCCATCGAAAACTGTGGCCTGTCAAGCACTTCTAAAAATAGAAGTGTTCTAGGGTTCAAAATATGACCCCTACAGGAGCAAACGATCCCAAGTACGAGCTGGCACAGCAACTGGGGTGGGATTTCGAACTCTTCCACTCCTTCGCCAGTCCTCTGATTCGCGTCGAAATGCTGGAGGAGATGGAGCGACTTGAACTGTCTCACCAGCAGATCGGCCTGCTCTTCTATTTACGCGCGCAGCCCGTGCAGTCGTTATCGGAGGCCGCGAAAGCCATTCGCCTTTCCCTGCCTGCCACAAGCCACCTGACCGAACGGCTCGTACAGAGGGGACTGATTGACCGCTCGGAAAATCCCCTCAACCGACGCCAGAAAAACATTGCCCTGGCACCTTCGGGCCTTGCCTTGCTCGACCGCCTGGAGGCCGCGACGGCCAAGGCTTACGCGCAGCTGCTCCTCCACGCGCCGACTGAAACGCTGGACCGGCTTCAGTCATGCACCCGCATCTTGAGGGAGGCCCTCCTCTCGCGCCCCTGCACGTTTCACCCTCACGCTCAAGACACTTCCCAGGACGACGAATGACCCAAGCCCAACAACACATCAATTACGCAGAGACGCTGGACCTCCGTACCAAGCAGTTCATCATCGTGGGGGTACTCCTCGGCCTGTTCCTGAGCGCCCTCGACCAGACCATCGTCTCTACCGCGCTCCCCCGCATCACGCAGGAACTCAATGGACTGCCGCTGTACTCCTGGGTGACCACAGCGTACCTGCTGACCAGCTGCGCCATGGTCCCCATCTACGGGAAGCTTTCAGATCTCTACGGGCGTAAGCCCATTTTGCTGGTTGGCATTGCCGTCTTCCTGCTGGGTTCTGCCCTGTGTGGCCTCTCCGGTGAACCGTTTCTCGGCGGCCTGTTTGGCGGCGGCATGATGCAACTTGTCGTGTTCCGGGGCGTGCAGGGCATTGGTGCCGCCGCCCTTGCCACCGTCGCCTTCGCCATCGTTGCGGACATTTTTGAACCCCGGGACCGTGCGAAATACCAGGGGCTCTTTGGTGCCGTGTTTGGACTTTCCAGCGTCGTTGGGCCGCTGTTGGGCGGATTTCTGACCGACGGTCTCAGCTGGCGCTGGGTCTTCTACGTCAACCTCCCGCTCGGCCTCATTGCCATCGCCTTTATTACCGCCAAGATGCCCCGACTGGCGAGCGGGCTGAAGGCCATTATCGATTACGTCGGCGCAGCGCTGATCGTGATTTTCACTGTCCCGTTGTTGCTGGCCCTGACCTGGGGAGCAGACGGCAACTACGCCTGGACCAGCGCCACCGTCCTGGGTCTTTTTGCCTTGTCCGCTGCGGCCCTGGTGGCCTTCATCTTCTGGGAAGCGCGTCATCCCAGCCCGATCGTATCCCTCTCGCTCTTCAAGCTTCCCACGTTCACGTGGGTCATGATCGCGCGCTTCCTCATGGGTGCCGGTTTCCTGGGTGCAGTTCTGTTCACCACGCTGTACCTGGTCAACGTCAAGGGATTCAGCGCGACGGGTGCGGGTACGGCCACCATCCCCCTGACCTTCGGTTTCATTCTTGGGGCGCAGAGTTCTGGCCTGATCGCGTCGCGCATCGGTCGGTACAAGAAATTGCTGGTGGGCGCGTTCGCGCTGGCCACCCTCGCCTTCTGGTGGTTGTCGACCATCAATGCCGACACCTCTTACCCGCTGTTGGCGGCGCGCATGGTTTTGGTTGGTGTTGGGCTGGGTCCGTCGGTCGCGCTGTTCAACCTTGCCGTGCAAAACGCGGTTCAGCCGTATCAGATTGGCGTGGCGACATCCGCGGGGACGTTCTTTCAGCAGTTGGGCAGCACCATCGGCGTCGCCATTTTTGGCACCGTGCTGACGAGTACCTTGAGTACGCAGTTCAAGCAGAACTTCGCCGAGGTGGCCCGCACCGCTCCACCCCAGCTCCAGGCACAGATCGCAAAATTTCAACAGGGCACGGCGTCGGGCGGCCAGGGTGGTCAGGGCTTTGACCTCGAGGCGGTCAAACGCCAGGCCGAACAGGGGATCCGGCAGTCCTTTGCCCAGCAGTACGCGGGGATCGAGCAGGCTATACGCAGCGGTGACCCCGCACAGTTCGCGGCCCTCAAGAACAGTCCGCAGGTTCCCGCCCCGTTACGTACAGGCCTGGCCAACATACCAAACCAGGCCGTGCAGAGCCCCCAGGGGCAGACGCAGATCCTGACCCGGTTGCGTACGGGCCTTGATACAGCGCAGGCCCAGGCGCTCCAGCAGACGGACACCACGCTTGACAAAGTGGGGCGCGCCGTGAAGGTCAGCTTTGCCAACAGCATCGCGCGCATCTACCGTTTCGGCATCTTTGTGATTCTTCTGGCGCTGCTCGCCGTGCTGTTTCTCCCTGATCGCCGCCTGGAACTGCGCCGGCCCGGTTCAGGCGTGACTCCAGCTGCGGTGGATTAGTTTCCAAAACTCCCACCAGGATCAGGACGACTTCTCAACCCGGAGTAGAGGTTTTACCCCCTTGTGCGGGCCAGAGTGACTGGCCCGCACAAGGGGGTAAAACCAACTCCATTTTGTTCCCGTCCACATCAGTGCTGCCCATCAGGACGCCGTTGACCTTGCCGTGCGGCTGAAACTCTTCGGGAGCAGCGCGCAAACGGACCAGCGAGCGCCCCGCCACAGGAGCCGCCTTCCTGATGGAAACGACTGGAGGTGCGGGGTCGGCGCAAAGCCGTACAGGACGGGCACCAGGCCTCCGAAACATCCGCTCTACCGTGAACGCCCCTCCCGCAACCACGTCGGGTGGCCCCACCAATCTCGCCCAGGCAGGTCAGCTCAGCAGGGTGACGGATACGAATATCCCGTGGGGCTCCGCTCCGGAGTCACCTGCTTGACAACGCCCGTTCGCCAGACGAGACCCGTGGAATCCGCACCAGGGTACGGACGGACCGCGAGGAACCGTCCACATAAGCGGAGGGCTGGAGGTCCGCATGGCCGTTGCTCCGCCTCTACCTGTCACCCGACACCCTGACGCCGGAGCGCACAGAACATGGCCTTGCTTTCCGTTGAGGGCTTTCCAAAGTGGTGGCAGCCGCCCCCAGGACGAGCCCCATTGAGATGGACAACGCCTCTTCACCGGGCGTCCATACGCACGCCCATGAAGGCCAAAGGCTGCGACCTCGCGTTTCTTCCACCTGACGACCCAGACTTCAGGTCCATTGAACTTATGTTTGCCCAGAGGACAGCAGCTGTGAGCGCCGGCTTGCGGCGAACCCCCGATCAACTCCCCCGCCAAGCCTGTCCCGTGGCCCCGTTGGGACAACGGTAAAGCCGCCCAAGCCGCTGTGGAGAGCGCGACTGGCGCGACACCGACTGACTGCCCGGAAGGCGCAGAGGGTGAGCCGGAAGTGGGCTGCCCGTTCCCCTCTGCGCCAGTACCCTGAAGTGCGGATGGAAGTGGCCTTAGGGGACGACCGGGTGATGGAGGACTTTGGAGAGCACCTGCGCCGCTGCTCCCCGTGCGGGAATATAGGTGCTGTCCGTGCGGACGTGCAGCCGAACGGGAGCCGCCGACGCATACAGGTGCCGCTGATGCTTTTCGAAGAAGGTCAGTGCGGGTTGGAGAAGGGCGCCGCCCAAACGGGTCAAGGCACCTCCAATCACGATATCGCTGGGATTGAAGGTGTGGTGCAGATTCGTCAGGAGCATTCCCAGCGCTTCACCTGCCCGCTGAAGGGTGACCTGCACGTCTACGTCCTGCAAGCGCGCTTCCAGCGCGTCTTCGAGCAGAAGGCCGGGGGGAATGCCCAGGGCCGCGCGGATGGCCCAACCGCTCACCAGCGTTTCGGCACATCCCCGGTTGCCGCAGTGGCAGTACAGTCCTGACGCCTGCAATACCGAATGCCCGATCTCGCCGGCCAGGCCCTGGGTTCCCCGCAACAGATGGGGAACGGGCGTCCCCAGCATCAGGCCGCTGCCGATCCCCGTTCCCAGACTGATATAGGCGAGCAGTTCCGGCTCCTCCCGTTCGGAAAAGTAGACCTCACCGAAGGCGGCGGCTTTCGCCTCGTTCTCGAGCAGCCAGAATCCGCCCAGATCGGGAAGAAGCGGCTTCAGCAAGGACAGAAAAGGCACGTCTCGCCAACCCAGGTTCGGAGCAAACAGGAGGGTCGGCTCGTGGAGCGCCACCGGTCCCGGAACCGCCACACCCAGTCCCAGGATCTCACGTCCCGAGAGCTCAGGCCGGCGCAGCAATTCCCGGAGGAGGCTGGCAAGGGCCTGTGCAGTGGCTTCGGGTGTGGTTGAGGGAACCATGACGGCGCGGTGGGTCAGGATTTGACCCGTCAGCGTGCAGCCGACGAGCCGCAGGCCCTGTACCCCGACTTCCGCGCCCAGCAGCGCGTGCCGCCCCTCATTGAGGTGGAGGGCGCGCCCCGGACGTCCAACGCTTCCCTGCTGCCAACCGCCTTCGATCAGCCAACCCTGTTCCAGCAGTTCCTGCACCATCATGCCGACGGCGGCCTTGGTCAACTGGGTTCGTAGGGCGAGGTCGGCCCTGGAAATGCCAGGTTCTCGGCGAACCATTTCCAGGATGGCCGACCGATTGAGCTGTTTGAGAAACCCCTGGTCTCCGGCGCGGTGGTGAAGGGGCGATAAGGTCATGGGCCTATCCTTTCAGGCGGACGCGAAAGTGGCGGAGCTCCAGCGGTCTTGGAAGCGGCATGTCCCGTTCTGTATAGCGGAGATTTGCACGCCCGCCGAAGCCCTACCCAGGAGAGGTGGGCAGCGTGGCCGAATGACAGGGCCACTGGCCGCGCTCGCAGTTCACCCCCTGTATGCCGCAGGAGGTGGTGGCCCACACGGGCCGTTCCTCCCGTCTGCCTTCTGCCAGAGCGCACAGAAAGTTAAACGGATGAACCAATATACCCCTCAAATCCATAGGAACCGGAAATACTTGTTTGGTTTTCCACATATGAACCCGAAGAAGTCCCGCCTGGATCGTCTAGGGCTCCCCTTGACTTTTTCCGGTTGAGGCGCTTACTCTCGAATTAGTTAATAAAGTTTAACTAATGGATACCGCTGCTGACCTTCCAGTCGGGCAGGGGCGGAGTCATCCCGGAGGAACGTATGAAGAGATTCAGCACGGCCGCCCTCGTCCTCGCCACCACCGTCTCCCTCGCCTCCAGCGCCGCCGCCCAGAAGTCGGTTACCGTCGGTGTCAGCTGGTCGAATTTTCAGGAGGAACGCTGGAAGACCGACGAGACGGCGATGAAGGCGCAGCTGACCAAACTGGGAGCGAAATACATCAGTGCGGACGCGCAGAGCAACAACGAAAAGCAGATCTCGGACATCGAGAGCCTCATTACCCGCGGCGCAAACGTCCTGATCGTGTTGGCGCAGGACAACGAGGCCATCTTGCCCGCCATCAGCCGCGCCAAGGCCGAGGGGATTCCCGTCATCGCCTATGACCGCCTGATTGAGGACCCCAGCGTTTTCTACCTCTCCTTCAACAACCGCGAGGTCGGGCGTCTTCAGGCGCAGATGATCTACAATGTTAAAAAGTCCGGTAACTTCGCTTTTATCAAGGGCAGTCCCAGCGACCCAAACGCGGACCTGCTGTTTGCTGGGCAGATGGACGTTCTTGGGCCAGCCATCAAAACGGGAAAGATCAAGAAAGTGGGCGAGCAGTACACCGAAGGCTGGAAGCCTGAGGTCGCTCAGAACAACATGGAACAGATCCTGACGGCCAACCGCAACAAGGTCGACGCCGTGGTAGCCAGCAACGACGGCACCGCGGGCGGCACCGTGGCGGCGCTCGCGTCCGTCGGTCTTGCCGGAAGGGTCCCGGTCTCCGGTCAGGACGCGGACAAGGCCGCCCTGAACCGCATCGCGCGTGGTCTTCAGACCGGCACCGTCTGGAAAGACGCCCGCGTCCTGGCAACCGAGGCCGCCCGTATCGCCGTGCAGCTCGCGGGTGGCACGAAGCCGAACGCCATCAAGGGAGCCACGCCGTTTAACGGCGGGCCGAAGAAGGTCAGCGTAAGCAGCATTCTGCTCAAGCCCACGGTAATTACGCGGGCGAACCTCAACCAGATCATCAGCGCCAAATGGGCCACCAAAGCCGAGGTCTGCCAGGGCGTGTCCGGCGCTTCTGCCCCCGCTGCCTGCCGCTGACGACCACTTCCGCACCGTCAGGCCTCGCCCATGGGTCTGACGGTGTGCCCCTGATGTTTTCCGGAGGACTCCATGCAACGCCCACTCACCTCGGGGCACCTCGCGGCGCGCCCAGGTCTCCTTCACCGGCTTCAGCTCGACGGCCGCCTCGTTTCCCTGCTGCTCGCCACCGCGGCCGTGTGGCTCGCCTTTCACCTGCTCACTGGCGGCACCTTCCTGAGTGCCCGTAACCTGTGGAACTTGTCCGTTCAGACCTCCTCCGTTGGCGTCATGGTCGGTGGGATGGTGCTGGTCATCGTGATGCGGCACATTGACCTGTCCGTCGGTTCCGTCCTTGGAGTCACAGGCATGTTTATGGCTGTCCTCAACGCCCGGATACTGCCGGACGGCACCTGGAGCGGTTGGCTGACGCTGCTCGCAGGTCTCCTGATGGGCGGAATCATCGGTGCGCTCCAGGGAGCGTGGATCGCCTACCTGGGCATTCCGGCGTTTATCGTTACGCTGGGAGGCCTCCTGGTCTGGCGGGGCTTTGCCTGGATCCTGACCTCTGGGCAGACGGTCGCGCCCCTCACCGACAGCTTTCAGGTGTTCGGCGGCGGGTTGGGCGGGTCGATCGGTGGGCCGTGGAGTTGGGCCGTGGGCCTTGCCCTGGCAGCGGCCGTGATCGTAGGAGACCTCCGCAATTACCGCCGTCGGGCACGCAGCGGCCTTACCCAGCGTGATCCGTGGCTCCAGGGGCTGGTCACGGCGTGCAGCGTCGCCCTCATTATCGGCTTCATCCTGATTATGGTGGGGTACCCCGATCCGCGCACCGGCCTGCCGCGCGGCATGCCCGTCCCCGTCCTGATCATGCTGGGGGTTACGGCCCTGATGATGTGGGTGGTGCGCGCAACGCGCTTCGGACGGTATGTCTACGCGTATGGTGGAAATCCCGAGGCCGCCCGTCTGGCGGGCATCAACACCGCGCGCCTGACCGTGATGGTGTTTTCCGTGATGGGCCTGCTCGCGGCGCTCGCGGGCGCTGTCCAGACCGCCCGCCTGAACGCAGGGACGAACTCGACGGGCACCCTGGCCGAACTCAGCGTTATTGCGGCCGCGGTAATTGGCGGGACGAGCCTCAGTGGGGGTACCGGAAGTATTCCTGGCGCGTTCCTGGGTGCGCTGTTTATGAGCAGCCTGATCAATGGCATGTTGCTGATCGATCTGTCCAGCGCCGTGCAAAACGTTGTGCAGGGCCTCGTGCTGGTCCTGGCCGTTACGCTCGACACCCTGTACCGCCGACGGAGTGCGCCGTGACCGGGGCTTTTTCAAGACCCCAGGAACACCTGGAGGAGCGTCCCCAGCAACCGATCATCGAGATGCGCAACATCAGCAAGCGCTTCGGGGGTGTTCATGCCCTGGAAAACGTCACGGTGGATCTCTATCCGGGCGAGGTCGTGGGCCTTCTCGGACACAACGGGGCAGGGAAAAGTACGCTCATCAAAATCCTGGCCGGGGCCTACACCGCCGACGAGGGACAGATTCTGATGGGTGGCGAGCCTGTACGGCTGCACGGCCCCAGGGACGCCCAGCGCCTGGGAATCGAGACCATCTACCAGACGCTCGCGCTGGCCGACAATCTCGACGTGCCCGCCAACATCTTCCTTGGGCGGGAATTGATGCGCGGCGGCACCCTGGATGAGGACGCCATGGAGCTCGAAGCGCGTAAACTTCTGGACCGCCTGGGCGTGGTGAATGTCCGCAACCTCAAGCAGCCGGTAATTGGCTTTTCAGGCGGACAGCGGCAGAGCATCGCCATCAGCCGCGCCGTGTATTTCAAGGCGCGCGTGCTGATCATGGATGAACCCACGGCGGCGCTGGGGCCCCAGGAAACGCAACAGGTCAATGAGCTTGTTATGGCGCTCAAGCGGGAGGGCGTCGGTATTTTTCTGATCAGTCACGACTTGCACGACGTATTTGACCTCGCCGACCGCCTGACGGTCATGAAAAACGGCCGGGTGGTGGGTACCGTCCCCAAGCACGAGGTTACACCGGACGAAGCGCTGGAGATGATTATTGCGGGCAAGCTCCCACGTGCGCTGCGCGGGGCAGAGGCGTCTGGGCCGGCTTGAAACGCCGCTATGGGGGCCAAGCACTCTGTCCTGATGCCACTTCGCCTGAGCTGCGCGAAGAGCGTACCGCACATGGTCAATGGCGCGCGCAGCTGGAGAACATGTTCTACGCCTCTCCCGCGGACCGTACCCGAGTCCCAAATGCACCCGCGCATGCTGGATTCGGAAACACCGCCCTCCGGGAGAGGGCAAAGATGCCCTACACACGGCCCCTCGCAATCGCCTGAATCCACAACGTT
>NZ_FWWU01000011.1:0-72500 GCF_900176165.1 Deinococcus hopiensis KR-140 | reverse complement strand
GAATCGGCTCCGGGGCTACGCAGTGGGCGGTTCACAACGGCTGCTACCGCGTGCAATCCCCCTCGCCAGCCTTCCTCGGCAAGCTCATCTGGCCAGTCGTCCGGTGACGGCAGTGCTTCGAGCACCGAACCCTTCAGCCGCTTCTCGTGACGCACGCCGGCAGGCACACGGGGGAAGCCACGTTCGAGACGCCCAGGAGTAAAGTCCGTAAAAGAGGGCAACTTCACGTCCACATCCCCCACTCTAGGAAGTCCGGAATGTTCGAGGAGAGGAAACGCGAAAACCTCCGGTATCAACGGGACACTTCGGGATGATGCAGATGTGTCGGCCGTAGATCTATGCTTTGCCGCGTTTCTTGCTCCTGTCCCTGCCTCGTCGGACGCCTGTCATACCCACCTCCGGCTGCCAACAGGCGCTCACCGTGAAGCGCCCCCGTCCGTTACAACCTCTCCCTCTGCCATCTCCGTGGGGACCAAGCTGCCGCCGTTGTAACCCTGCATCTCCAGTTTGGGTGCTATGGTCTTCGGCCTGGGACCCGTGCCAATCAGTTGGTAAAGTCCGCGGGTGATCAGCGTCCGCAAAACTGGGCCATTCCAGTGTCCCCGCCTTCGCACCCACCGGGGTGCCCTCCTCCTCAGTCAGGTGCGGCCACACTTGCGCCCGGTGGATGGCCGCAGTCCGCGTGGTCTGCTGGAGCAGCACGCCCAAATCCTTGCCAGCAATTTTCCACTTCTATCTCTCCGCAATTCGGGCATGTCCATTTCCGCAGGGCCAAGTCCTTTACGGCGGGGTTTTGGGAGCCGCAGTCGTGGCAAAGGGACGAGGAGGGAAAGAAGGGGCTTATGGGGACAAGGGTTTTGCCATACTGTTGCGCCACAGAAAGGTCCTTGGCCACGTTCTTCTGATGAGGTGGTACTCGAGTCTATAGACGTGGCCGCGACCCTTTTCATCTCCGAGCGAACGGTAGCATATGCCGCTCAATCAGAGCGAAAGCTCTCGCTCTCAGTCGACCCTTTGAGGCGAGAAGGACTGCCTCATGACTGAAGTCACAAGTTTGCGCCCCTCCACGGTCAACTCGTTTTCGATGATGTCCTTTCGTACGTCAGTGCAGCTGGCCTCAGCTTGGAAAGGTCAGCAGGGCGCGGGTGGCCCTCTGAGAGAGTGCCGGCGGTGTGGCGCGCATCAGCACTCTGGCTGCAGTACTGAGCCAGGGCGATTCCAGTTGTCCCAACAGGCCCATCTGACGAGATGCCAATTGAATCTTCCTTACGCGGCGCTGGCGGAGACGCTCGTACGTCTTGAGAGCCTCAACCACCGTACGCCCTGAGGCCAACGCCCTTCCCAGGACGAAGGCGTCCTCGATCCCCATGGCAGCTCCCTGACCGAGGTTTGGCGTCATTGCGTGGGCTGCGTCTCCGATAAGGGCCACGTGACCCTGAGCCCAGTCGTTCAGATTGACCTCGTGAATATCGGTCCGGATAACTGGCGTGGTCGCCGGAAGAACTTTCAACATCCCAAGGGCTGGACCCTGAAAGTCGCGGCAGAGTGCCCGCAGCGCGTCCACACTGTTTCCGACCAGCTCTGTGGCTCCTTCCCGAGCATTTGCGGTGACATAGCAGTAGACGCGGTTGCCGCTCAAGGGCACCAACCCCAATCGACGGCCCCGGCCCCACATCTCGGCCGCGGTCGTTCCCTCCCATTCTGTCTGGGTCACGAACCTATAGCTGGTATACCCGGCATAGCGGAGGCCGACGTCCCCAAAAGTCAGTTGTCGGATCGCGGAGTGCACTCCGTCGGCACCCACTACGCAGTCCACCGAGTGCACACTCGCATCGCTGAGCGTCACCACGACGCCTCCAGGACGCTGCCGTATGGCCCCCACTGTTGTTCCAAATCGGATGTCCTGCTGCAGGCCGTGACTGAGACGCGCCTGGAGGTCAGCCCGGTGGAGGGCAACAGCACTCCCGTATTCCGGATAGTGAAGCGTCTGGAGGGGACGGCCCAGGACGTCGGTCAGTACAGCACCTGTCAATTGCCGACCGACGTCTTGCAGCCCCTCCATCAGGGAAAGTCGCTGCAAGACCTGCAGGGCATTGACGCTCAGGATGAGGCCCGCCCCCACGGGCCGGAAGGCAGCGACTTTCTCAATCAGCGTGACCTGAATTCCAGCCTGCTGAAGGGCCTGTGCCAAGGTCAGGCCGCTGATCCCAGCGCCCACAATCAGAACGTGCCGCGTCATCCAGGCCTGCTGGTGAAGGGCGGGTTCAGCAGTGCATACTGGTACAATTCAACCACTTCCCGGAAACGCTGCTGGGCCGCTTCATAGGGCGCCCCTCCCGTAAGCCAACCTACCAGGGTGGCCTGATAAAGCGCAAAGATGCTGAACGCGGCGGCATGCATGTCCACTCCTGTCCTCAATTCCCCTCGGCGTTGACGCTCCTGAAGATGATCACCAAGTTGCTGCAGAAATTCCTGAACCTGTTGCCACTCGCGGTCCCGCCAGGGTCCCTGATGGAACAGCACAATGCGGATGAAATCTGAAGCCAGTCCCCTGTGGTTGCGGTAAAGCTCAAAAAAGGGCTGGAAGACCAGGAACAGGGCTTGATCCAGGGGATGGTCGAAGAGTTCGGGCGTGAAGGCGTGCGTACGCGTGCGCGCGATGGCGTGATGAAAGACCATCAGGAGCAGATCTGCCTTATCAGCAGCATACGAGAAGACCGTTCCCGTGGCGACATCTGCCTGGTCAGCGATCTGACGGATGGTCGTTGCTTCAAAACCCTGCTCGGTGAAGAGCCGCCAGGCTGAGTCCTGAATCCGGGTCAGTTTTTCCTGCTTGTGCCGTTCCCGCCGAGTGATAGCCAGGCCGTCAGTCACTGGGACCCCCAGGAGCCCTCAACTTGGGTGGATGCACGTTTATTGATACCGGCTTAGGTTTGAGACGAGCAATAGGCATGGGTGAGCTTGGCGGGGAGTTGTGAGGCGCGAAGGCGACGCCAGGCGAAGTTCAAGCGATCTTTCAATTCGCCCTGGTCTTTGGGGCAGAAATTGCCGAGCAGGTGCCCTTTGACATAGGCCCAAAGGTGCTCGATCGGGTTGAGCTCCGGGGCATATGGGGGCAGGTACTGGATGGTGAGACGCTGTTGCTGCTCAACGAAGGCTCTGAGGGCCTTTGTATGATGAATGCGAGCGTTGTCCAAGACGACGATCAAGTCGCCTTTGATATGTCGGAGCAGATGTTCAAAGAACGCCAGCACCTGAGGTCCTCGAACGGCTCCTGGTATGGTGTGCTGCAGAAATTGACCACGGGTCGTCACTGCACCCAGGGTAGAGAGCTTGTCCCACCCGGCTTTGGCGTGAATGATGGGAGTCTGGCCACGTGGAGCCCAAGTCCGCGTGACCGTGGGTTTCAGGCTGAAGCCACTCTCGTCAACGAAGACCAGGGTTGCGCCCTGAGCGACTTTTTTTTCCAACTCGGGTCGGACGGTCTGCACCCAAGTCTGAACGGCTTGTTCGTCACGCTCCATCGCGCGTGGATCGGGCTTCTGAGGAGGGCAGCCCAGCTGATGGAGTACCTTCCTCACGTGATCGACGTGGTACCACACCTCAAATTGCACCCCGATCACCTCCCGCACGCGGGAGGTTGTCCAGCGCTCATCCTTATACCCCGCGGCCTTCGAACCCGCCTCGAGTAGGGCTTGGAGCTGCTTGAGTTGTTCAGCAGTGAGGCGACGCCGAGGACCAGTGGCCCGCGTCGCCTCCAGACTGCCTCGTTCTCGGAGTCGCTGTTTCCAGGTCCTGACCGTACTTTCCGCAACACCGACGGTCTCAGCGATGACGCGGTCGGTCACTTCAGGATCCTGGAGAAGTTGCTGCACATACAGCCGTCGTTCTTCGAGTTGCGCGCGGCTCAGCCTTGAGGGTCGCCAGACCTGCACCATGACCTCAGCCTACCACTCGTCTCCGATTCAAGCCGGTATCAATAAGCCGGCGACTTGGTAAGCTGGCGACGAGTATTAAAGCGGCAGGCAAAAGGTTAAGCCAAAACCCGCTTATGGGAACAAGCGCGACCTGACAGAGGGTCAAGGCCAGGAGCATCCCCCCACACTGGCGGGCAACAGCAGGCGACAAAGAGGACTGCCGAATCAGGAGCCAACCCCAGAACAGCTCCGGAAAGGCAAAACTCCCGAACGTGCTCCAGCACGCCACTTGTCCTCGAGAAGGCGCGGGCGTTAAGGAAGGGTCGAGAGCTTCCCAAAATGCACCCAGGGTGAGGGCAGGCAGGTGGAGCAGGACGTTTCCCAGCGCAAGCAGCAGGTGCACCAGGGAAACCACGATCAACATTCGTCCAGCCCAGACTATCATCTGTTATCGCTCCTTTCGAACATGCTCTAAATTGAACACGTTCATATTAACAGCCAAGGTGGTCCGAGGAAAGTGGAATGTCCCGGAAGCGGAAGGGAAGGTGTGGTCCGCCGCATGAAGGAAGGGGCGTACATCCATCTGTTCCACCCAGGTTCCCGGCTGTGAGCAAACGTCCACTCTTCGGCAACGCTTTTCAAGCCCACTTGATCCAGAGCCACGGAGGAATAATGTGTTTCCGGATAATCCGTTACATCTCCTCGGTTTCGCTCCGGCAACTCCACGCCTTTCCATTACCGTTTTGCCTGCTCGCTCCATTTCGGTCAACCTGTTGATTCACCGAAATCGTCATGGCACCTCAATGGCTCTGGGCTGTGCAAATGATGTTGAAAGGTCGCGAAAAGCCATCCTGGTAGTGGGACGCCTTTTTCGGCTTACCAGCCCGAGGCAGACCAGGGACCTTGCGCTTAACGGGGGCCTAAAACGTCCGCTGTCCCCTTCCAGGTTGTTCCGCCTCTTACGCTCAGGACAGTGTTTTTCAGGAACAGTTATACCGTCCTCCACCATGCTGACCCTCCCCTATTCGTCACGTACTACGCACGAGTTACGCACAATTCCTTCCCCACCCTGTAGGCGAAAAAGGCCCCACCTTCGTGTGCGCCGAGGGGTGGGGTTCCTCGTTTCTACGTAGCACGAGCTCCATGACTAGCGCATGCCCAGCACGAGCAACGCTGCTGGGACGCCAAACCATTGGGTGGCCTCTTTTCTCCCGGCATGACGAACTGCCCAGGGGCGGGGTAGATCTGGGCAGGAAGAGGGCGAGGTTGGGCATGATTCAAGAGTCATACGGCGCGTGACAGGCGAAATGAAAAACCCCGCGCGGAGCGAGGTAAAAGTAAGCAAAGCACTATTATTTCGAAAGTAAATGTCACAACAGCAAATACACGATACCTGTACTTATTAGAGGAATACCAAGAAAAATCCCGGCTGTAAAGAGCTTGTCAGACGTTTTAACAGCTGTTGCTAATTTGGGCTTTCTCTTCATAAGGAGGTAATTCTATCGATCTACTTCATACATGGATCTTACAGGTTAAGTGGAATTGTACTGTAAGCAGGATAAAGGACAACCTGCCAAGTTAAGCAAAAGTCTACCCAGGGCCGGAGCCTGAGCGGGATGAGTGGGAGCGCCGGGGATTAACGGATGAGGAATTGCATGATCAAGAGCGTGACCACCACCACTCCAACCGCCAGGAGCGGCATCCACAAGGCGCCGCTGTGGCCCAGTCGCCAGCGGAACTTCCGGAAGGAACGCTTCATAAAGGGAGTGTAGTCGCCGTTCTTCAGTTTGGTCCCGTGGCAGCCCTTATCTTTTCTCTCGGTAGCAGAAACCCCACTGCGCCAGGGACGGTGGGGAATGAAGAACCCCCGGCTGGGTGCCAATCAACATGACAGCACGGTGCTCAGCGGGCCCCCCGATGCTGTCGTCGTTGCTGCTCCTGTAGAGCAGGAACAGCGCCGTCTCCTGCTGGACCGTGGGTACGACACGCCTGCGTGTCGTCAACTGGCCATGGATCAAGGTCTGGTCGCGCACATCCCCAAGACATCGGCGGCCGCTCAGCCCATTCCTGCTCCTGGTGATCCACAACGGCACCCACCTCGGCGGCCGGTGGTTGAGGTGGGTCACAGTTGGTTCAACCGTTTCCGTCGCCTCCAGACGCGCTGGGAGAAGCGGCAAGACCTCTATCTCGGCTTTGTCGAGTTGACCGCTTGCCTCATCACCTGGCGCAAACTTGCCCCCGTTGCTCGTCTCAAAAGGTCTTCCGGACAGGCTCTCAGCTCGACTTTGGCCATTGCTGGGGGCAACAGGGTGCTGTTGGTCCCTGTCAGACTTGAGCATGTGAGCTCTGCCTCAGTGGTTCACTCGCAGTGTTGATGCCTTTGCACCGGTGTTCTCTCGCAGAACCTGGCCACAGGTCCAACAGCTGATCATCGGCACCCTCCTGGCACCTGGCAAACGAACGGTCACGGCTGCCTTAAGCGTCTTGGGTTTGGCTGATGATTCCAGGGTCAGCACGTACCACCGCCCAGATGAACCGAGCCCGTTGGTCGAGCCTCCACGCCAGTCGCGTCCTGCTGGGGTTGTTGGTCACCACCTTTGTCCCTACTGTACCGCTTGTCCTCGGTTTAGACGACACCATTGAACGTCGAACGGGCGTAAAAATCAGCGCCAAGGGCATTTACCGCGATCCCGTTCGTTCCAGCCATGGTCACTTTGTGAAAGCCAGTGGTCTTCGCTGGCTGAGCCTGATGTTGCTGACTCCTGTTCCATGGCACAACGCATCTGGGCCTTACCGTTCTTGACGGCTCTCGTGCCGTCAGAGCGGTACCACCAGCAACGTGGACATCGGCACAAAACCCTGCTGGACTGGGCACGGCAGATGCTGCGCCTCGTTCAACGCTGGTGTCCTGGACGTGAGCTGATCGTCGTGGCTGACAGCGCCTACGCATCGATAGCCTGGCTTCACGACCTCCGCCAAGGTCATCCCATCACGGGGGCCTGCACCCGACTGCGTCTGGACGCCGCTCTCTACGAACCCGCGCCCGAACGTCAAGCCGGCTAGATGGGCCGCCCCAGGTTAAAAGGCAAACGCCCTCCCACCCTGGCCTCGATTCAGATCCATCCTGAGACTCGCTGGCAGCGCATCCGAGTGACCCGCTGGTATGGCGAAGCGAATCGAGAGATCGAGCTCGTGTCACACACGGCACTTTGGTACCACACTGGCCTCCCTGCTCTTCCTGTTCGTTGGGTCCTCACTCGTGATCCAAAAGGGAAATATGCAACGCAGGACATGGACCTGGAGCCCGTCCACATCCTGGAGTACTTCGTTCAACGCTGACAATTGGAAGTGACCTTCGAAGAAGCTCGGGCTCATTTGGGTATAGAGACGCAACGCCAGTGGACAGACCTGGCCATTGCTCGGACAACCCCAGCTCTGCTGGGATTGTTCTCGCTGGTAACCCTGACGGCTCACGAACGCTGGCAGCAGCAGGGGGTTTGGGTCAGGCGGGCGGCTCGGTACGACAAGACCCTACCCACTTTCGTAGATGCGCTCGCCGAACCTCGGCGAGCGTTATGGAAGGTCCCGACTTTTCGTACATCTGTCCCAGAACAGGAGATCGTTCAAGTCCCACGGGCCTTCATCGACCGCCTCGCAGACGTCCTTTGTTATGCGGCCTGACTTTCTCAATGGCCAAAGTCGAGCTTAGGGGTTGGAGGCTCACAACCCAGTGTGTTGCACGGTCAAAGCCGGGGAACAGGAGACGACGGTGACCACGAGAACGTCTACAAAGGTGAGCAGCGTGCCGGTAACGCCAGAGGCCTTGCTGCAGCTGAAGATCACGCTCCAGGGCCTGCGTCCAGCGATCTGGCGTCGCGTCGCGGTTCCCGCGAACGCGACGTTTGCCGGGCTGCACGGCGTGATTCAAGGCGCGATGGGCTGGGAGAATTATCACTTGCACAGCTTTAGTCAGGATCAGCGGGAGATTGCGGGCCGACGGCGTTTGTACGAGGTGTTCGACCAGGTACGGGCCAAATTGGAGTACTTGTACGACTTTGGGGACTCCCAGTTGCATCGGGCCGCGCTGGAGAAAGTGTTGCCCGCCGATCCGGAGGATCGGCAACCCAGGGTTCTTGCAGGAGAACACGCCTGTCCGCCGAAGGACTGCGGCGGCGTGTGGGGGTACGTAGAGTTGCTTGAAATCCTGGACGATTCCACTCATCCGGAGTACGACGAGCGGCTCGCCTGGGTGGGGGGAGCATGGGACCCTGAGCAGTTCGACCTGAAAGAAGCAAACGCACGGCTACCCAGACTGCGGTTGCCCAAGTCCTGAATTGGCCGACAGTATCTGAGATACCTGCCGACAATAGAAGGCTGGCTCTACCCGGCTGTCACGCTCGACTGACGATGGCGGGATAAAAATGACCAGGAAGGGCGGGACAAATTTGACCACTCCGAGGAAGGAGACCTCTCCGGCCTACGATTCATCGCGAATCGGAGGTCTACATGCTCGGAGGCGCACAGGTGCGACGCATCATCGAACTCAAGGCCGCTGGTCAGACCGTCAGTGGGATCGCCCGTCAACTTGACCTGAGCCGCAACACCGTCAAGAAGTACCTGCGAGATCCCGGCCTACCCCAACCCAAATCGCGTCGCAAGAAGGGAAGCAAGCTCGATTCGCACATCCCCTACCTCACCGGTCGAATTGAGCAGGGTGTGCTGAGCGCCGTGGTGCTGTTCCGCGAGGTCCAGGAGCGGGGATACAACGGGCAGTACACGGTGGTCAAGGACTTCGTGCGCCCATTTCGGCGGACACATGTGTCCGCCAGCCGTGTCACCACTCGCTTCGAGACCGATCCAGGGGAACAGGCCCAGGTCGATTTCGGACGGTACAGCTACATCAACCTGGAGGGGCAGACCCGGTCCATCTGGGCCTTCGTGATGGTGCTGGGATGGTCCCGCGCGCTGTACGTCGAGTTCATCCGCAAGGCCGACACGGCCAGCTTCATCCGGTGCCACCTCAACGCGTTCGCCTATTTCGGCGGAATGACCCAGACCATCCTGTACGACAACACCAAGCAGGTTGTGCTGGAACGCGACGAGGCCGGTCAGCCGGTCTGGAATCCCCAGTTCCTGGATTTCTCCTTGCGGCTTGGCTTTGCCATTCGGCTCTGCCGCCCCTACCGACCACGCACCAAGGGCAAGGTGGAGAGCGGCGTCGGGTACGTCGAGAAGAACTTCTGGCTAGGCGCGAAGTTCGTGGACGATGCCGATCTCAACCGTCAAGCCAGGCACTGGCTTGACCATGTGGCGAACGTCAGAACCCACGGTACCACCCGCGAAAAGCCCTGCGAGCGACTTGTGGTGGAACGGCCTGCCTTCAGACCCTTACCTTCACTGGAATCTTTATCGGTGTTCGTGCGGGAACCCCGCAAAGTCGGTTGGGACGGGTTCGTATCGTACGGTGGGAATTTCTACGGCGTCCCCTGGCGCTATGCCGGACAGACCGTCGACGTGCAGGCCAACAACCTGGAAGTGCAGGTGTTCAGCGGTTCCACCCGGATTGCTGTCCATCCACGGTCCGCCCAGCGAGGAGCGCGCTTCCTGGTGGAAGCGCAGTACGACGGCCTGCCTGTACCGGGTGACGATGCACCACGGCGGCGCGCCTTACTGGCATCCCAGACCGAAGGCTTGCCGGAGATGGAGGTCGAACAGCGGTCCCTGGCTGAGTACGACGCGCTGGTCGCAGTCGGCACCACGGCGACGCTGGAAGAGGTGTTGGCGACTGTCTTTCGGGAGGAGGAAGCATGATGGTCGTCGAACGCTGCCGGGAGGAGCTGGAAGCGTTGGGCTTGCCGCATGCGGCAAGCTTGCTGGAGAGCCGCCTGGACGCAGCAGCTAAGAAAGAGTTGTCGTACGCGGATTTTCTGGCAGACCTGTTGCGCATCGAGGTCATGGCCCGGGACGAGGACAGCCGTGCGAAGCGGCTGAAACAGGCCCGCCTGCCTTTTTTGCGGACCCTGGACCAGTTCGACTTTGCTTTTCAGCCGAGCGTGGACAAGCGGCTGGTCAAGGAGTTGGGAACCCTGTCGTTCGCAGCAGATGGTCAGAACGTCATCCTGTTGGGACCGCCGGGAGTCGGGAAGACGCATCTGGCGGTCGGGCTGGGGATGACGGCCATCCAACAAGGGGAGAGCGTGTTGTTCGTGCGGGCTGGGCAACTGATGGAGGACCTGCGCAAAGCGCAGGCCCTGAATCGGCTGGAATATCGACTGCGGTACTACGCGAAGCCGAAGCTGCTGGTGATCGATGAATTTGGCGTGTGGCCATATGACCGCCTGGCGGCGAATGCCCTGTTCGGCTTGATCGCTGCGAGGTACGAGCGGGGCAGCGTGATCCTGACGTCGAACAAGGGCTTTGCTGATTGGGGCGAAGTGCTGGGAGATCCGGTAGTGGCGAGCGCCATTCTGGACCGACTGTTGCACCACAGCCACGTGTTGAACATCAAGGGGGAGTCATATCGCCTGCGGGAGAAGAAGAAATCTGGGTTGTTCCCCAGCGCACTGGTGGGGATCGGCGAGACGGGTCAGGAGGTGAAGCGCCGTTGAACACAGGGGGAGTGGTCAAAATTATTCCGCCGGAAGTGATCACTTTTACTGCGCCATTGACACGACCTGCACTCCCGAGCGGTGGTCGGCTACGCAATGGACGTTCAGATGCCCGCTACCCTGCCGCTGACAGCTCTTCAGAAGGTGGCTGAGCGCCGTCTTCCTCCACCTGGTCTCTTGCATCACAGCGGCCGAGGGAGTCAATACGCCAGTCAGATTTTTCAGGAAGAATTGGCCTGCTTGCGGACCAGGGGCAGTATGAGTCGCCAAGGGGATTGCCAAGATCATGCCGTCGTGGAGAACTTTTTCAGCGCTCTAAAACGGGAGTTGCTGGCCGCTCGAGGAGACCATCTTCGAGACCCGCACAGTCGCCAGGCAAGCCGTGTTCGAGTTCACTGAGGTCTTCTACAACCGTTAGCGCCGCCACTCCGCCCTCGGGTACTTGACGCCCTGTGCGTTCGAACGCCTAACTACAGCCGCTGAGCTCCAGCTACGCATCATCGGGGCAGGCCTAACCACGCTTCGGTGGAGGTGCGGGCGGCGCGGGTAAGGTCCTGGCCACCTTCAGGTAGGCGGAGGATGCGCCAGTTCACCGGGCGGATGCGCATTTTTACCTGCGTTCCCCCTCTCCTGCCATAGAGTTGGAGCCATGCAAGAGCGCCTGACCTTCTGGAAGTGGCTTCTGATCATGCTGCCTGATCTGGCAGCTCCCTGGGACCGGCTCCTGCCTATCGGGAGCATTCTCGTCGCGCTCTTGGCACACCTCAGGAGTGAATCATGTACTTCGACGACGTGCGCTGTTGGATCAAGATCGAAGCCTGAGGAAGTGGCATGAAGAAGTTGCTCCTCGCTGCACTTCTCACCTCAATGGGAACGACTCAAGCGATGAACAAACCGCTCCCAACCCTTTTCCAAGCCCTCACCAAGCAAACGGGAACGAAGGCCATCAAGTGCCCCGGCAAGCTCGGCGTGGGAGGCACCCTCTGCGCCACCAGCGCCCTGCCCAAGGCAAAGACGCAAGCCAAGCTGAGCGCGTACAAGGGGTGGAAGCAGATTGATCCCTGGGCCCACGACAGCGCCACGTTCACGACCAATCAGGTGAATGCCTACATCGTGTCGGTGTTCAACAACCTCAGTGGGAAGGGCTCGCTGTTGCTGCTTGCACCGATGTAGACCCTCACGTAGTGGACAGTGACGGAGAGGAGTGGAATCACCGGAGCGAAGTGGACTTGCGAAGCTGCGCAGCAGAGGGATTGTAACGGATTAGCCGGGAACTGTATCAGGCAGGTGTGCTGACCAGCTGCGCCATCTCAGACAGTACCGCGGGAGAACCTGGCGCTCTTTCCCACGTTCAGCCAAGCCCTTGCGCAGCCACCTCCTCCGGCATCAGCCCCCCAGCATCTGGAGAAAGATCTGGACCACCTGGGGATCGAAATGGGTCCCGGCCTCCGCCTGAAGGTGCTGTAGGGCCCTCTCCCTGGTCCAGGCGGCCCGGTAGGGGCGGTCGCTGGTCAGCGCGTCGTACACGTCTACCACGGCAAACGCTCTGGCCCACAAAGGAATTTGCTGGCCCCGCAGACCTGCCGGGTAACCCGTGCCATTCCACTTCTCGTGGTGGTACTGCGGAATGTCCAACGCTGGCCGCAGGAACCGGATCGGTGAGAGCAGGTCTACCGCGTAGCCCGGGTGCTTTTTCATCTCCACCCATTCCCCATCCGTGAGCTTTCCAGGCTTGAGCAAAATGGCGTCCGGAATGCCCATTTTTCCGATGTCGTGGAGCAGCGCCCCCCGGCGAATGTCGACGAGCTGCTCGGCAGAGACGTCGAGGCGTCGGCACAGATCGACTGTCATTTCGGTGACGCGTCGAGAATGCCCCTCGGTTTCCTTGTCGCGCAGGTCCAGTGCCCGCGCCCAGCCCTCAATGGTCTCGTCGTACGCCAGACGCAGCTCCAGGTTGCGCCGCTCCAGCTCCTCGAAGAGGCGGGCGTTGTCCACGGCGATGGCCGCCTGCCCGGCCAGCATCTCAAGCATCTCCCAGTGGGCAGATGTGAGCGTGACCGGATCCTGGTGAAACACCTCGATGACGCCCAGCACCTTTCCTTTGGCAATCACCGGCACGGCAAAGTAGGCCCGAAACCCTTCTTGCACGAGCGTCTCGAGCCACCCTGATGCAGTTCCCACTTCCCGGAGATCCGGCATCCGCATGGGCTGGCGACTGAGGGCCACCTGACCGGCCAGAGGTTGGCCCATCTTCACGCTGGACCCCTGAAGTGCGGCGCTGGACCGCCCGTGAAGGTCTACACACTCCAGGGTCAGGGTGTGAGGGTTGAGCAGCAGCATGGTCACAGTATCGGCATTCAACTGCCGTCTGACATTTTCCAGCACCATGCCCAGGGTGATGGGCAGGTCCACGCTCGACGCGATGGCACGGTCGACCTCCCGCAGACCGGTGAGATGACGCAGTTGCTGCTGAAGCCCCTCATTCAGGTTGCGGATCTGGTCCTCCGTGGCCTTGCGTGCCGTGATGTCCTGCAAGACCTTGGACACCCCCACCACCTGCCCGGAAGCGTCCACGATGGGGGACAAGGTTGCGAGAACGTAGATGCGCCGTCCATCCCGGGTCACCCGTACGGATTCAAAGGGCTCGACGGGCTGACCCGCCTTCACCTGCCTGAACATCTGCAGCTGCTCGTCTTGGTATTCCGGGGGACTGATCAGGGTCAGGGGTTGACCAATGGCCTCCGCCGCGGGGTAGCCGTACTTGCGCTCCGCCCCAGTGTTCCATGAGCGGATCTGGCCCTCCAGGGAGATGCCAATGATGGCGTCTTGGCTCGCCTCAACGATGGCAGCGAGGTATGCCCGGTCCTCTTCGGCGGCGCGGCGCTGGGTGATGTCCCGTGCCGCGCAGTACAGCAGGGGGTCGCCAGGCAGGGCGACCGCGGCCCATTCCAGCCACACGACGCGCCCGTCCTTGTGCAGGTAGCGGTTCTGAAATGCGGTGGTCGTTCGGCCCTGAACGACGCTCCGTTCCTCGCTGACTGTGGCGGCGCGGTCCTCAGGATGCACGAACTCCAGAGACCGCCGGCCGATCAGTTCCTCCGGGAGATAGCCGAGCATCTGCTCACAGGCGGCGCTAACCGTCATGAAGCGGCCCTCGGCATCGATGGTGGTGATCATGTCCAGCGAGATATCGAGCGTGCGTTGCAACTCCGCCACGGTCCGCCGGTAACGCTGCTCGCTCTCCAGCAGCGCCTGCTGTGCCCGCTTCTGCTCCGTCACGTTGTGGATGAGATTGACGGTACAGGCCTCTCCAGCAATCTCTACGGGAACGACAGAGAGGAGGTTGTCACGTTCTTCGCCGAATCTCAACCGAATCCGGAGCTCGAGGTTTCGCACCTCACCCCGCTGCGTCAGCCCCTCCTCAATCTTCCGGAGGTCTTCGGGGCGCATGGAGAGGCCCAGTTCTTCCCAGGTCCGTCCGATCACCTCCTCGAGCGCATAGCCGCTTTGCGCCAGGAATTCGGGGTTTGCATCCAAAAACCGGTTGTCCCGCAGCCGACTGATGGCGATGGCGACTGGACTGGCCTGAAAGACCTTCGAGAAGCGCTCCTCACTCAGCCGCAGCTTTTCCTGGACGTCATGGCTTTCGCTGACATCACGGGTGAAAAGCGAGACGCCGTTCCCCGTTGGGTAAGCCACCGCGTCGAGCCACCGGCCCACCTCAGGGAGGAAGGTCAACTCTCGCTGCGGCAATCCGGAAGCCCGGGCACGTTGCAGTGCCCGGCCGATGGGCCGGTGCAGCGCCTCCGGAAACACCTGAAAGAGGGATCTGCCGATCAGCTCGTGGCGGTCGTGGCCCGAGAGGGTGGCCACAGCGTCATTGACAGAGGTGAAGTTCCAGTCCGGATCGAACGAGGCAAAGCCGTCAGCCATGTGGTCGAGCGTGGAGGTGGGCGTCCTTTGCGCCCGTGCCTTGCCCGCCACGGCCTCTTCGCTCGGCGTAACGTCGCTCTGGAATCCCACAAAGTGCGTCACCGTGCCCATTTCATCCCGTACGGGGCTGAGGGTCACCTCATTGAGGAACAGCAGGCCGTCCTTGCGGTAATTGCGCAGGACGACTGTGGTCCCCCGCCCCTCTGCCAGCGCTCGCCGAATGGCTTCCAGGGGCGGTTGATCGCGGTCCTGGCCCTGCAGAAAACGGCAGTTGCGCCCCAGGATCTCCGCCGACCCATAGCCGGTGAGGCGCTCGAACGCCGGATTCACGTAGATAATGGGATGGTCTTCCGCCTGGGCATCCGTGATCACCGCGCCCACCACACACGCCTCCAGGGCCTGCGTCATAAGTTGGGGGGCCGGCGAAGGTGTGGAGCGGAGGGTCACAACGCCCTCCGAACATTCTGAAGGACCCGGCGTCTCCCCTCCTTGAAGGATGTTGTTCTGCGATTGCCATCAAGAGAAAGTTCTTCCGAGTACCAGTCGGACTGACCCTGATCCAGAATCCTCCACTCTCCCATGGAATGCAGAGTACAGCCGTGCAGATGCCCCGGCGACGCACGTAAGGGCAGGGCCTTTAACGTCTCTTCTGATTCCAGGGTGTCGCCGTGCACGTCACAACGCAACGCACGGTCTGCGCGAGCGTCCGTCCAGTAGTCTCGGGAGGGCGACCCAGCCATCGGGTATTCACACCATCGCCCCCAGTGCACCCCGGCCCCACTGCCTTGCAACATCACACCCTGGGGTCACCAACCGGGTGCGGCGACGCGGTGGGGCGTTGCACCCGCCGGCAGCAGGCCCAATGATCCGGTGAGACGGACCGAAAGGTTGAGTGGGCGTCACAAATGGCGCCCTGGCATCGCGCGCGCCTCCTCGCCCTTCCTGTTCACTGGGTACTCACGCGTGATCCAAAAAGGAAGTCTGCGGTGCACCGACCTGAACCTGGAGACAGGCCCCGTCCAGGAGGACTTCGTTCGGCGCTGGCAACTGGAAGCGGCCTTCAAAGACGTTCGGGCGCATTTGAGTGAGGAGACACAACGCCAGTGGACGGAAGTGGTCACCAGCGAACCCTGGCAGGAGCAGGGCGCTTAGGCCAGACGCGCTGCCTGGTATGACGAGCGTGCCCGAACCGTGTACGGACTCCGATTGAGTCGTTTGCGAAGCGATTCAATCCAAGCAGAGCGAGAAGGAAAGATAACGGGTTCCGTATACTCCTTAACAGACTGGAAGACCGCCGGTTTGCTTCCCTCCACACCCGCAACCCGTATTAGGAGATGCGCCTGCCAAGGTGCGGCAGGCAGGCTGGAAGGCCCCGCCTTTTTGTATATCTGCCCCAGCCCAGGAGATCGTTTAGAGCACGCGTCAAAAAGAGGACTTCTTTTTGAGCGAGCCCGGCGAGCGAACTTGAATGCGCATGGGGAGATGGAGCCGTGAGGGGTGTCCTTCCACGCGCGGCGCCATTCTCCCCCATGCGCCAAGTCCCACGGGCCTCCACCGGTCGCCTTGCTGACGTCCTTTGTTGTCCCGCCCAGGTACAAGAACAGGAGAAAGTGCAGGGCCGTTGGGTGCGGCCGCACGGCAGCGATGGGGATCTCCGGCTTTTCCAACATCCCGCATCCCTTCTGTTCTCGCGCTCAGAACGCAGGAATGACGCTACCGCTGTATTTTTTCAGGAGCCACGCCCTGGCCTCGGGACTCGTGAGCGCCGCGGCGAGTTTAAGAATGTCCGGATTCTGAGCTTTGTTCCGGGTGGTGGCCAGGACGTTGACGTAGACGCTGTTGCGCTCCTCGTGAAAAATAGCGTCCTTCGTTGGGCTCAGGCCGATGTCCAGAGCGTAATTCGCGTTGACGATCGCCGCGTCCACATCCTGGAGGGAGCGGGGCAACTGGGCTGCTTCGAGTTCGCGGAATTTGAGGCGTTTGACGTTGCTGACAATGTCGGTGAGGCCCGCCCGTACACCTGCGCCGGGCTTCAGCCGGATCAGTCCAGCCCGTTCCAACAGCAGCAGGGCCCGGGCACCGTTGCTGGGATCATTGGGGATGGCGATGGTCGCCCCGCTGCGAAGCTCGGTGACCTTGGCAACCCTCTTGCTGTAAAGCCCCAGTGGGGGTAGATAGACGCCCCGTACCGGCACGATGTTCAGCGGCCGATTTTGCTGAAAGGCGTTCAGATAAGGCGTGTGCTGAAAAAGGTTGGCGTCGAGACTGCCTTCGCCGAGCGCGACGTTGGGTTGAACATAGTCGCTGAATTCACGGATCTGCAGCTCCACCCCCTGCTTGGCAAGGATGGGCTTGACGAATTCCAGCAGTTCTCCTGCGGGAACCGGGGTGGCTCCGACCCGGAGGGTTCCAGCAGAGGCCGTGGAAGCGAGGATCAGGGCGGACAGGGGCAGCGTCAGTCGCATAGCGGCACTCCTTGGAGAAAAGGTTGAGAACGTATTTAACGGTGGTCGCTGCGGGAGGCGGCGCGGTCACCCACCCACTGCACGCCCTGCACGAGCAGAAGCAGCACGGTGACGGTGGCGATCATGACGCCCGTTTCGAAGCGCTGGTAGCCATAACGGATGGCCAGGTCACCCAGGCCGCCGCCACCAATGGCACCGGCCATCGCGCTGTATCCAATCAGGCTGACGAGCATGACAGTGAAGCTGTAGATCAGGGCCGGACGGGCTTCGGGCAACAAAACTTTGAACACCACCTGCGGGGTGGTGGCTCCCATGGCGCGCGCGGCGTCCGCCACGCCCTGGGAAACGTCCCGTAACGCGCCGTCCACCAGGCGGGCGACGAAAGGGATGGCCGCGACGGTCAGCGGCACGATCGCCGCGGTGGAACCGATGCTGGTGCCGGTCAGGAGCCGCGTCAGTGGAATGAGCAGCACAAGCAGGATGATGAAAGGCAGGCTGCGCCCGACATTCACCACGGCGTCCAGTGCGCGGTGGAGCAGCCGCTGGGGGAGCAGACCGCCAGGACGCGTCAGGGTCAGAAAGACGCCCAAGACCATTCCCAGCAGTTGCGCCACCAACGCGGCGGGCACCACCATCCACAACGTATCCAGGGTGGCCTGCCAAAGCAGGGGCCAGAGGGCTGCCAAGTTCATGCGGGTACCTCGACCAGGTGTGCGCTGCGGTCCAGATGCCGGTTCACGTCTGCGGCCCCTTGAGGCAGGGCCAGCCAGGCATCTACCCCCTTCGGATGCGCGTGGGCCTGCACGATGCGCGCGCCCAGCCCCGCAAGGGCGTTCAGGGTACGGGGGCTAAGGTCCGGCAGCGTGAGGTGGCGGAGTTGCTCACCGTTTTCCAGCGAAACTTCCGGACGGTGGGCATTCAGCAACGCGCGGGTCACGGCGTGCTGAGGGCAACTGAGCACGTGGCGTGTTTCGCCCGCTTCCACAAGCACGCCGGCGTCCAGAACGGCGACGTGCGTGGTAACCGCCCGCACGACTTCCATCTGGTGGGTCACGATGACCAGGGTGAGGTTGCGGTCCTTTTGCAGGTCGGTGAGCAGGGTCAGGATGCCGGCGCTCGTCTCCGGGTCCAGGGCCGATGTGGCTTCGTCGGCCAGAAGCAGGTCAGGATCAGTCGCGAGCGCGCGGGCGATCCCGACCCGTTGCTTTTGCCCTCCAGAAAGTTGCGCTGGGTAACGGGAAGTGTAGTCGCCCAGGCCGACCTGCGCCAGCAGGTCGCGTCCACGCGCTTCACGCTTGGCGCGGGGGACACCCAGCAGTTCCAGCGGGAGGGTGACGTTGCCGAGGGCGGTCCTCTGCGTGAGCAGGTTGAAGTGCTGAAAGACCAGGCCGGTCCGCACCTGGCGTTGCCGCAGGGCTCTGGAGCTCAGCCCAGCCATGGACTGACCCTGGACGAAGAGACGGCCAGCATCGGGCGTTTCGAGCCCACTGATGAGCCGAACGAGGGTGCTTTTACCCGCTCCACTGCGTCCGATAATGCCCGTGCAACTGCCTCGTGGGACGGTGAAGTTCAGATCGCGCAGAGCTGGAGTGACCTGACCAGGGTATGTTTTTCGCACCTGTTCAAAGTGTAGGGCGGGGGGCGGAGTGACGTTTGGCGTCACGGGGAGGGGCCTCCTCTGGCAGGATCGGGGTGGGCAGGGAACGCAAAACGGCGCGTCCCCTTCCGGGGCTTGAGCTCGTGGAAGGGGACGCGCCTTGAGGCTTGTCCGCTGGAACCTGCAAAGAGGAACACCCTTCCCTTATCGTTCCCGCCGCCTATGTAAAGCCATCGTTGGCGCGTGCGGGCTGGCGGAGCACCGGGTGCCGCGATGAGGGCCGGTTGCTGCGGCGATCTTCAGGCCAGATCCCTACGCCGCTCTGGATAAAGGTGGCCCGCCGAAACAGGCCGACGAGGAATCTAAAGCAGATGACCAGAAGTGTCAACCAAAGGGTGATGGCCTGCGCGCCGAACGCTGCTTCAATGCTTCCCGGTCTGCTCGGGGACAAGGCAAGCCGGAAGCAGGGCCATCAGGTGAGGGCCAGTTGCGCTTCACGCTGTTGCCGGGCCGCAGGGTGGTGTGGGTAAGGCAGCCCCAGGTTTTCTCGCAGGGTGCGGCCCTCGTACTCAGAACGAAACAGGCCCCGCCGCCGCAGTTCAGGCACCACCAACTCAATGAAGTCGTCCAGTCCTGCCGGGAGCACGGGGCCCATCACGTTGAAACCGTCTGCTCCACCCTTCACAAAGCGCTCTTCGAGCTCATCGGCGATCTGCTCGGCCGTCCCAACCAGCTGCCAGTGCCCCCGCCCCCCCGTGACGAAGAGGTACAGGTCACGGACGGTGAGGTTGTCCCGCCGGGCCTGCGCGATCAGGAGTTGCTGCCGACTGCGGTTGTTGTTTGTAAGGGGCAGGTCCGGCAGCGGACCGTCAATGTCGTACCCGGTCAGGTCCACCCCGAGAAGGTTGGAGAGTTGTGCCAGACCCACCTTGGGCAGCACCAGCGACTGAATCCTCTCAAACTTGTCCCGCGCTTCCTGTTCTGTCCGGCCAACGTAGGGCAGGACGCCCGGCATGATTTTCAAGTCCTCCGGCTGCCGGCCGTACGTTCTGAGCCGCCCTTTAAGATCGGCGTAGAACGCCTGGGCGTCTCGCAACGTCTGCTGAGCGGTGAACACCACGTCGGCAGTGGCCGCCGCCAGTTCTTTACCATCTTCGGAAGAGCCCGCCTGCACGATGACCGGGCGGCCTTGAGGAGAGCGCGCGACGTTCAGCGGTCCCCGGACTTTAAAGTGAACGCCTTCATGGTTCAGGACGTGCACCTTGCCAGGATCAGAAAACAGCCCACGGTCCTTGTCCCGAAGAAAAGCGTCGTCTTCCCAGCTGTCCCATAAGCCCAGGACCACCTGTGCGAACTCGCGGGCCCGGTCATAACGGTCCGCGTGGAGCAGGTGCTCGTCACGATTGAAGTTGAACGCTTCCCGACTGTTGGCCGACGTCACGAGGTTCCATCCGGCACGTCCACCGCTGATCTGATCAAGTGAGGCGAATTTGCGTGCGATATGGTACGGCTCGTTGTAGGTGGTGGTCTGGGTGGCGATCAGGCCGATGTGAGACGTGACGGCGGCCAGCGCAGAAAGCAGGGTGACGGGTTCAAAATGCGCGCCCCGCGAGGTGTGGCTGAAGACGCCGTCACCGTCCACGGAGGCGGCAACAGAGTCGGCAAAGAAAATGGAGTCGAATTTGGCCGCTTCCGCTTTCTGGGCAAGGTTCCGGAAATGATCGAAGCGGACGTGGGCGTCGGCCGGAGCACTGGGGTGCCGCCACGCCGCGATGTGGTGGCCGTCCGTCATGAGGAACGCGCCCAGCTTCATGTGTTGTGGGGTGGAGCGGGTCATGGGTGTTCTCCTGAATGTGCCTGCGCAACCGCTGGGCGGGTGCGGACGGGGAGGGTTAGCGGTCTGCCGTGAAATTCAGGGGCACATACCTGGTGGCGTCGATTTTCAAGGGGGTGGGGAGAATCTTGATCTCGTAGAAGGTATCGGCCAGACGCTGGAGCGGCACGGAGTCCGAAGGCCGGAAAGGGCGGATATTGAAGGGCATGGATTTGGGAACGGACACCGCCGCAACGCTGCGGGGAAGGCCGAGTTCCTCGCTGATCTGGGTGATTACCGCTGCCTGGTTTTTGTTGGCCCAATCGGCAGTCTGATCGAGGGCACGCAGGAGGTATTGCAGGGCACGCCGCTTCTCCGCGTCCTGAGTAACTTTGCTGCGCACCAGGAAGTAGCTGTTTGAGCGCCCCAGCCCTTTCAGATCGCGGATCACGCGCGCTTTGGTGGCTTGCAGGGCCGTGGTCAGGAACGGCTCCCAGATGACCCAGGCATCGATGGTGCCGCTTTCGAACGCCGGGCGCGCATCCGGCGGCAGCAGGGAAACGATGGTGACGTCGTTGAACGTGAGCTTCGCGGCTTTCAAAGCCCGGTAGGCGAAGAAGTGGGCGCTTGATCCCCGGGCCAGGCCGATGCGTTTTCCCTTGAGGTCGGCGACCGTTTTGATGGGAGAGTTGGTGGGAACGATGATGGCCGACGCGGTATCACTTTGCGCCTCCGTCACGGCAACGTACTTCAGGTCTGCTCCTCCCGCCAGCGCAAACACGCCAGGCGTGTCGCCGACCGAGCCAAAGTCGATCGCACCGGCGTTGGCCGCCTCCAGCAGTGGAGGACCCGCGGTGAACAGGCTCCATTTGAACTCGATTCCCTGTGCTTTGGCCGGGTCCAACGTTCCCCGCGCTTTGAGCAGCGCGAGCAGACCACCCTTCTGGTATCCGATGTTGAAGATGGTGGCCGCCTGGGCTTGATGGGTCAGGGTGAGGGCGGCACCGAGTAACAGTGCCCGGGAGAGGGTAGACACGGTAGCTCCTGACTGAAACTGAGAAACGGTAGAACAAGGCTGCCACGACCCAGCGGAACGGGTACTCCCCCGGGGTTCGGCGCAGGAGTCGGTGTGACGCCCAAGTAACGGCGTCACGGCACCTGGGCGCAACGCAGCGGGTCAAGCGGCGCAGCAGCGCCGGGAAAATCGTTCAGGTTCCGCTCAACAGCGGCAACAGGCTGGAACAGAGGGTAACGGCATGGAACCAAGGGGCAGTGGAGGCTTCATCATGGGTCTCCTGGCGACAGTGCGCTGGGCGAAAGCAGCACCAGCGGCTGTGTGGACTGGCCCTTTTCTGGGTTGGCGTTAACGTAGACTAGTTTACAAAGGTTGTCAACTATAATGGAGTCCTGTTCATCTTTGAGCCTTGGAGACCCGCGACTAAAGTCGTGGGAGGAAAAGGCTCTGGCGTGAAGCGCCACACAAGGTGGAAGCCTCTTGACGGTCTTATACGAGACCAAAGTGATTCTCGTATGGGCAAAGTCGATGATGAGGCTGTAAAACTCGTCTATGAAGGCCTGGTGCGGAATGGCTCTCAGGCGCTAAAAGGTGAAAATCACTTTAATTTCGTATTGTTGGTACTCCGTTGGGTCTGAAAGTGCTGGCGAAGAACACGGGGGATTCCCACTCTTTCCGTACCGCACTGACCCCAGAAACACGGGCACCATCCATCAGGTTCCCGCCAGTCAACGAAGTACCAATAATGGTACTCCGTTGGGTCTGAAAGTGCTGGCGAAGAACACGGGGGATTCCCACCCTTTCCGTACCGCGCTGACCCCAGAAACACGGGCGCCATCCATCAGGTTCCCGCCAGTCAACGGAGTACCATTATGCGGAATTAAGGTGAGTTCGGAATATGAGAGCTGCAGCCTTGATTCCGCACCATACATCTGAAGAGCTTGAAGTGGCGTATCGCCAAGCCGAACGTCCTACGCCGTTTAGGGCTGAGCGAGGTTGTGGGCGAGGACGGCCAGGACGACGCGGAGCTGGAGAGAGGGAAGCGTTTTGGTCTGAACGGAGCGAATTTGAGCTTCGACCAATTGTGAAAAGACGGTTTCAATGCGTTTGCGGAGCTTTGGGTGGCGGTCTTGCCGCCACCCGTTGTCATAGCGGGTGTTTTCTTGGGTGGGAACAGGTAGCCCAGGCAGCAATAGCCCTTGTCCCCAATGATCTTTGGCCCGCCGAACTCAGGCCACCTCCGGTTCAACTCATAGCTGACGATGGTGTCGTGAAGATTGGCGGGTTTGAGGAGGTACTGGACGATCTCCCCTGCGGGTGTCACCCAGGCATGCAGCTTGTACCCGTACACGTCGCCCTGGGTCCCAAACCCCCATTTCGCTCCCGGGAACTTGCACCGCTTCCCTCGTTTCGGGCGACACACCGGGAGCGGCATGGAGTCAATGATCACTTCTGCACAGCGTTTGGCGGGGCTGACCAAGGCTTCGAGGCGGTCCAGCAGACGTACGCTTCGCATGTACGCCTGGGTGTAGGAGGGAAGACCGCGTCGGTCTTCCCTCAACATGTTCCACCAGATCGAGGGATACGGCTGCTTGAACACGAAGCGAGCGAGCAAGAGGGCCACGAGCAGGGCATCCGTCAGCTTCTGATGCTTGAATCGCTTCAGATCGCTGAAGTGCCGCTTCGCCCAACGGTGGAGCTGACGAATCACCGCACGACGACCTAAACTATGATGGAGACGGTATCTGCAGATACCGTCTCCATTTTTCCTCGTCTCCGTCCTACTCGGCTACCCCAGCCTCAAGCCCTAAACGGCGTAGCCTATTGAACGTTCCCGCTGGCAGATTATCTGGCTCAAAAGCAAAGGAAAGTCAATTCCGGAGATCATTGACGCAACCGGATTCTCGCGTACAACGATCATCGCCCTTCAATCCGACACTGCGGGATTACTGGCAGGCCCGACAGAAGCGTTGCGTTGCGCGGCAGATTCACCAGAAGGAGAGGTTGGAACTTCTGCGCCTTCAGGACGGCAAGTGTGGTCTGTGCCGTCTTCCGCTTGCAGCGGAAGACATGGACGACCATCACGTCACGCCAAGACACGCGGGGACAGAACACTGGACTGAACCCTTAGGAGCGGACCAAGAGGCCAAGCACTTCGTCCCCGTCAGCCCGTAGGCTGACGGCACCGAAGGAGCCCGTATGCCCGGACGTACCCACAGCCGTGAGTTCAAGCTCGACATCGTGAATCAAGTTGACGGGGGTCAAAAGACGACCGCTCAGCTCTGCCGAGAACACGCTCTCTCGCCCAGTCTGATCCACCGCTGGCGGAAGGAGGTCGAGGTGCGTGGGGAAATGGCTTTCACCGACCAGGCCAAGCCCGACCAGTCGTTGGAACAGCGAATCGCCGAGTTGGAACGGTTTTGCGGGCAGTTGTCGTTGGAGAACACAATCCTAAAAAAGTCGTTGGCGACGTACCGCTCGAAACAAGGCACCAAATGATCGAGGATGCGCGGAGCGCGCCCAAAAGAGGTGTCGGTGCGTCGTCTGTGTGAGCTGCACGGGGTTAATCGCTCGTGGTTCTACGAACAGCAGGGCCGGGAGGAGATGGACGCCGATCAGGCGTTGTCCCAGGACATTGAGGCCGTAGTGGTGGAGTTCGACGGATACGGATATCGGCGTGTCACCCGCGAGTTGGCCCGACGAGGCCGCCCAGTGAACCACAAGCGCGTGTTGAGAGTCATGCGGGAACGCCGGTTGCTCTGCCGCCCGAAGCGCCGCTATCGGGCGACAACCGATTCCAACCACAACGAGAAGCGCTTCCCAAATCTGCTACGCGAAGTCGTCCCAGTACGGCCAGATCAGGTCTGGCAAGCCGATCTGACCTACGTGCGAGTCCGCCAAGGCTTTGTGTACCTGGCCTGCGTGCTGGACGGTTTTACCCGTGAGGTGGTGGGCTGGTCCATGTCAAAGTTTCTGGACGCAGATTTACCGCTGGCAGCGCTCAACAACGCGCTTGCAGCGCGTTGTCCTGCCCCCGGTCTGCTGCACCATTCGGACCAGGGCGTGCAATACGCCAGTCGGGTGTACGTGGACCGCTTGCGGTCCGCAGGAATCACGCCAAGTATGTCCAGGACAGGCAATCCCTATGACAACGCCAAAATGGAGAGCTTCTACAAGACCCTGAAGACTGAGGAGGTCGATCTGCAAGAATACGTCGATCTGGACGACGCTCGACGACACATCGAGTTCTTTATTGCGGACCTGTACAACCGTCGCCGACTGCACTCCAGCCTGGGGTACGTTCCACCCGCCGAGTTCGCCGCCCGCTACACTACCGCCCAGATGTGACTTGCCCTGCGGTCCGCTCGATTGGGTTCACTCCACACATTGGATAACCGGATGCTTGTGCATCGCTGGTGCCACCACGCGCACCATCAGCGGGTTGGGTATAAGGGCTTGAAGGCTTGAGCCGTGTGCGGTGAAAGTCGCACGCACGGTTCTGAGGGGGCTGGGTGAGCCGCAAGGCTCACCCGGCTACCCGACGGGAGTGTCAGTTTAACTACGTATGAAACAAAGAAAGCCTCTGGGAAGCGGGGTACGCGTGTACACGCCGTGCTGCTACGCTGGCTTGTGTATGCCCGCCAAGCGAGGCCCCACCATCCTTCACGACCAGGCCGCCGTCAAGCCCCTGCCGCCCTCCATCCTCGCTGCGCTCGCCGCGTTCCGTGCGGCGCTGTCCAGATACAGTGACGCCACGCGCCACTGTTTGGCGGAGGAGGGCGTCAGCCCCAGGCAGTTCACGCTGCTCGCCGTGCTCAGTCAAGCGCCGTCCGGACAACTCAGTGTCGGTGAGGTGGCTGCTGCGCTGCATCTGAACCACAACAGTGCTGTAGGACTGACGCAGCGTGCGGAACGCGCTGGGCTGATCGAGCGCGTTCCGGATTCGTCCGATGCCCGGCGGGTCCTGATCCGCCTGAGTGAACGTGGAACGGATCTGCTGCACCAGCTGGCCCGCGCGCATATCACTGGACTCTGCGAGGAGCGCGGTCAGCTGGTCACGTCACTGCAACGCTGGACACAAGAGCTTGAGGCAACGGAGGATCCCTAACTTCCATTGAGACCGGCACCAGCCCCTGCACCACAGCGCGCACGTTTCTCCATGAAGTTGGAACAGCGCGTGAAGGACTGCTGAAGCCTGGGCGCTGCACAAATGTCTAAGCTGAAACTCGCCGATTTGTATCGCATAACGATCAATTTGTGAAGCAGGTCTACCAACCCAGTCGCCCGTCCCTTGCCACATGTCTGACCCACACCGTTTCCGTCATCCAACGTTTGAGGTGCCCCACTTCTCCAGGCAGGAGGAAAAGCATGACCACCGAATCACGCAACAGCATTAACGACATCTGGGGACAGCGCACGCCGCACGGTCCTACTCAGGAGTGGCCCATACGGGTGGACGAACGGGTCCTGGAAACACCCGAGCGCTGGGTCCGGGGGACTTGCGTGCTGTGCTCGAATGGATGCGGTCTGGATATAGGTGTGAAAAATGGCCGGATCGTCGGCGTCCGCGGCCTCGCTACGGACGTGACCAATAAGGGTCGCCTGGGCCCCAAAGGTCTGCACGGCTGGGTGGCGAACCACAGTCCAGACCGACTGACGAAGCCGTTGATCCGCGAGGACGGGCAGTTACGAGAAGCGAGTTGGAACGAAGCCATGGACCTCATCGTGCGCAAGTCCAAACAGATCGTCGAGGAATACACTGCCCTGGGAATTGGCTTTTACACCAGTGGACAGCTCTTTCTGGAGGAGTACTACACGCTGGCCGTGATCGGCAAAGCGGGGCTGGGGACGCCGCACATGGACGGCAATACTCGGCTGTGCACAGCGACCGCCGCCGCCGCGCTGAAAGTCTCGTTCGGCAGTGACGGGCAGCCCGGTGGGTACGAGGACCTCGATACAACCGACACGATCTTGCACGTCGGGCACAACATCGCGTCACAACAGACGGTGCTGTGGATGCGGATCCTTGACCGCCTTGCAGGTCCCAACCCACCGAAAATCATCGTGATCGATCCCCGCTGCACCTTCACCGCCGAGAAGGCCACCATACACCTAACACCCAAAGTGGGTACCAACGTCGCGGTCCTGAACGGCCTGCTGCACCTGATCCTTCGGGCCGGGACCATCGATCAGGAATTCCTCAACGACCATACCATTGGGTACGACGAGCTCAAGGCAACCGTCGAGAAGTACACTCCCGAACTCGTGGAACAGTTGTCAGGTGTGCCGGCCGCTCACCTGCGTGCGGCCGGCGAGATCCTGGCGAATACAAAGAGTCTCGTCTCTACCGTCTTGCAGGGCGTGTACCAATCGATGCAAGCCACTGCAGCTGCCGTACAGGTAAACAACATCCACCTCGTTCGTGGACTGATTGGAAAACCTGGCAGCGGCATTCTCCAGATGAACGGACAACCCACGTCCCAGAATACCCGTGAGACAGGGGCTGACGGCGACCTGCCCGGCTTTCGAAACTGGGGGAACAAAGGGCACATCGAGCAGCTTGCCAGGCTCTGGAACGTTCCTTTGAACAAGATCCCGCATTGGAGTCCTCCGACCCACGCCATGCAGATCTGGCGGTACGCTGAGCAGGGAAGTATCAAGATGTTGTGGATTCAGGCGACCAATCCCGCTGTGAGTCTCCCTCAACTGGACCGCGTCCGGAAGATCCTTCATAAAGAAGACCTGTTCGTGGTCGTGCAAGACGCTTTTATGACGGAGACGGCACGTTACGCCAACGTGGTGCTGCCCGCCGCCATCTGGGGTGAGAAGACCGGTACCTTCACCAACGTTAGCCGAACCGTCCATATCTCTTGCAAAGCCATTGAGCCTCCCGGGGAGGCGAAGAGCGACCTCGACATCTTCCTCGACTACGCCCACCGTATGGATTTCCGAGACCAGGACGGGGAGCCGCTCATCAAGTGGACTGATGCCGAGAGTGCATTTGAAGCCTGGAAGGAATGTACCAGGGGGCGGCCCTGCGACTATACGGGCTTCACGTACGAGAAACTCCTCGCGGGCAGTGGTATTCCGTGGCCTGTGAACGAGGCGAACCCAAACGGTACCGTTCGCCTGTACACCGACTTCGTCTTCCCGACGAGTGCAGACTACGCCGAGACGTACGGGCATGATCTTGAGACGGGAGCCGCGCACACCCAGGAGGAGTACAAGGCAAACGATCCGAAAGGCCGCGCCCTGATCAAGGCCTCGGAGTACCGCGAGCCGCACGAGGTGCCGGACGACGAGTACCCCCTGTGGCTCACCACAGGGCGGCAGGTGTACCATTTCCACACCCGCACCAAGACGGGCAGGTCCAAGGAACTGCAAGAGGCTGCGCCAGACGCGTTCGTGCAGATTTCTCCAGAAGACGCGGCAACGTACGGCATTGAACAAGACGACTGGATTCTGGTGGAGTCTAGACGGGGCGTGGTAATCGAGCGCGCCCGCATCGGTGATATTGAGCCGGGTCTGGTGTTTATTCCCTGGCATTACGGGTACTGGGATGACCCGAGCCGGCCACGCGCAGCGAACGAGTTGACGCTCACCGAGTGGGACCCGGTGAGCAAGCAGCCGCACTACAAGTACGCCGCTGTGCGAATCAGCAAATACGATGCCAAGGACGCCGTGCCCCAACCCGGGTTGATGAGGCGTGCTGCGCAAGCGGCCACGAACCTGCTCTCGAGAAACCAAGCCGAGGACAACACGGCCCCGAAGTCCCAAGCGCAACAGCCGAAAACGACACAAAGGGTGGATGGTTGATATGCACGTCGGAAATTACCTCGGATTGGTGCACGGCAGCGAAGAGCGGCTGGTGGACGCACTGTCGAAAGTGGCCGAACATCATCAGGACGAGCCCGATATTTACGAAACCTGTCAGCTACTCGCCGCCTGGTCCAGGAAACACCTCGGTCATTTGAAACCGCTGGTGCAGAAGTACAAGGAAAACAAGAATTCTGAACCGGAGAATCTGGAAAACGCGCTGTTTCATGGACCACGTCAGGGGAGCTTGGCGCTGCTGCGAGACCTGCACGACCTCTGGTTGCTGGCGAATGAAGTGCAACTCTGCTGGACTGTTCTGGAGCAGGCCGCTCAGGCACTGCGGGACGACGAGCTGGAGCGTGTCTGTCAGGAATGCGGCAACGAGACCAAACGTCAGCTCGCCTTTTTTCTGATGCGTATCAAGCAGGCTGCCCCTCAAACGTTGGTGGTCGCCTAGAGTATTTGTCCAAATTATATTGGGAGTTGAAGGACACCCCCCACAGCTGCGTTCTTGGCAACACGCATTGAGGGCTGCTCTCGCTGATCGATCAAAAAGAGGATCTCTTTTTGACAAACATCCCGAGGAACAGTAGGAAAGGGCACAGCCCTCCGCGGAAAGTACGGGTCAGAGGGGCAGCAGAGACGGGTTTAAGTTCCCAACGCCCTTCAGAGACGGCTTCGAGGGTTCCATCCGTCACCTTGATGGCGGTCTCGTCGTCAATCCAATAGGTTGGCACGGGGACCTCGGCGGCCATTCTCTCTACCTTGGCTGAAGAACGCTCTGGATGGTTCTCGTGATCCAGGTGTAAAAGCAACGCGAAATCTACCAGCCCCATCCCCGCACTGATGACAAAGGGCGTCTCAGGGTCATCGTACGTCTCTCCGAAGACAGGGGCCGTGACCATGCTACCCGCGCTAATCCCCACATAGACCGTCTCTCGCAGCGACGGCAGGAGGTTCTCTAATTCGGACTCCCGCGTCCAGCAGCTCAGGCACACGACGTCGCCGCCATATACCAGCAGGGCGTCCGCCTCCTGAATAGCAGCCCAATACTCTTTTTTAATGCTGGGCAGTGCGGTGAGTTCCAGCACGCCCAACGACTTTCAACCCAGTTCATACATGGGGCTGGCGGTTGAACCATTAATAGGCCTCTTGCAAAAGTCTTGGACTAAGCTGGCCGGGTGGAGCGAGACCGTCTGACACGCACACTGAAGATGAATCGCAAGCAGTTTCGTCGACGCACCGGGGTCTACCCGGAGACCTTTGCCGAGATGGAAGAGGTGCTGATGCGACGCGAAGGACGGAAGAAGAAGTCTGGGCGCCCAGCCGCACTCAGCGTGGCGGAACAATTGCTCAGTCACGCTGGAATTCTGGCGCGAGCAGCGTACCTTCGCGCACCTGGGTGACGACTGGGGCGTGCATGAGCATGGCGTGCACCGCACGGTGGAACGCGTGGAAGCGGCTCTGATCGCCAGTGCACGGTTCCAGATGCCCAAGAAACGCGTGTTTCAGGAAGCGCAACTCGTGCACAGCATCGTTGCGGTCGATGCAGCTGAAGTGCCCTGTGAACGGCCCAAAAAAAGCAGCGCGCTTGGTACAGCGGGAAGAAAAAGTGCCACACCCTGAAATTTCAGCTGGTCATCTGCACCGTGACGCAGCGCATCCTGAGCACCGCCACAAGCGCTGGAGCAGTTCACGACCTGAAGCTGTTGGGTTCGTCAGACGTCCGTTTTCCTCACCAAACGGCGCTGATTGGAGATGCTGGGTATCAGGGCTTGTGGAGAAGTCACAGGCACGCCATCACCCACAAGGCGACGCTCGCGCCCACCTCTGTCCGCGGAGCAGCGCCAGGAGAACCGTGTGCTGACCTATATCCGGCAGGGTATCCTACATGTGATTCGCCGCATGAAGATCTTCCGCGTGTTGAAGGGCGTGTACCGACATCAGCGGCGTCGGTTTGCGCGCCGGCTTCAGCTCACCGCGGCCCTGCGCAACCTCACACAAGCCTGCCGATCATGACTTTCGCAAGAGGTCTAATGAATTCCCGATCAGCCATGTCAGGTCCACCGGAAAAGGAGTAAATTGCTGTGGGAATGCATAGATCGGCTTCCCCAGGAGGTCGAGTAGCGCGGCATGAATGCTCGGGTTTTTAATGCCAGCCGAAGTAAGCAGGAGTTTCACTGTCCTCCCCAGGAAATGAGATACAGGCGTATGCGCCTTGACTTGGCGCGAAGCAAACGAGCACCGCCTTCCCCCAAACTCTACCCCCGTTTATGAGGGAAGCTTTCTACTGATGAGGCCTGTGCTGAGGAGGTGTTCGAGCCTCAGGACGAGGAGACGGAGAAAGCGCGGAGCACGAGTATCCGAGCGTGCCGAAATGACACGGCGCGCCGGGCCTTGCGACACTCAAGGGAGGGTGAGAGCCGGTGGAAGGGGGAACGTCCGCTGGTCCTCCTGGACCCTCGAATCGGGGAATGCTCCAAACGAGCGTCCCGACGATGAGCAACCCAACGCCGACCATCCCACAAAGTTGCGGGGCGCTTTCGCCGACCAGTCCCCAGACCTCTGCTACGGTACGGCGTGATCAAAGACGATATGGCCATTCACGCAGGCGTTCCCGAAAAAGCCGTTAAAGCCGCGCTTAAGCAACTCCGTGACCACGCAGAGCTGGCCGAGGTCACGTGGGATACGGCCCGTAGTCGTCCCGGTAGGCCCATCAAGGTCTACTTTGAGGCGGCCACCATGGAGCAGATTCGGGCAGCCAAGACGCGGCTGGAGCAGCGGCTCAACGAGGGGGGGTTTGACCTGTATCCCTGACCCATCCCTGGTCTTCAGCGCCTGGCGGAACGGGGACGGCGAATGCCGCTCAACAGGTGCCGGAAAGGCCAGACGCGGCAGGGTTTCGGCGAAAGGGTATGCTCGTCCGCGTGGCCCTCTCCTCCTCGTCAACGCCCACCCAGACTGCGACGCGGCAGGCCCTGACCGGCGTGCTCCTTACCGTGTTTCTGTGGGGCGCAAACGTGGTGCTGCTCAAGGCCTTGCTCGCCCACCTGAATGCCGAGACCATCAACCTCGGCCGCTTCCTGATCGCCGGTACCGTGTTGCTGGTTCTGGCTGTGCGTGCCCACGGCTGGCCCCGCTGGGACGCCCGGACCTGGGGTCAGGTGGCGGCGGTGGGCCTGCTGGGCAACTCGGTGTTCCAGACGTTTTTCCTGGCAGGCATCGGTGCGAGTCCAGCGGGGGTGGCAGGCCTGGTCAACGGCGTCGTGCCCGTGCTGGTGATTCCACTGGGGCTACTGCTGGGCCAGCGGCCGAGCAGGCGTCAGGCGGGAGGGGTGACCGTCGCGTTCGCTGGCCTGCTCGCCCTGTTGGCCGTCACGCGGCAGCCCGGGACGCCTGTGTCCCTGTCGGGTCTGGGATGGCTCCTGGCCGCCGCCACCGCCTGGGCCATGTATACCCTCTGGAACCGCCCCCTGACCCAGCGGCTCGGGGCGTTGCCATTCGTCGCGTTCAGTCTGGTCCTCGGCTGTCTGCCGTATGTGGCGTGGGCGCTCACCCACCTGCCGCGCGCTCATAACGTTCCCCTCTTTGCCTGGCTGGGCGTAACTCTCAGCGCCCTAGGAGCCAATGTCATCGCCTATCTGGCCTGGGCGAATGGAACGCGGATCCTCGGTGCCGCCCGAACGAGCGTCTGGAACACGCTCGCCCCGGCCATCGCCCTGGTGCTCAGCGCCGCCGCACTGCACGAACGTCTGCCGCCTGCCGTGTGGGGGGCTGCCGCCGTGATTCTGGTTGGAGCCACACTGGCAAACTGGCCCGGACAGCGCCAGGACCGTCCGGAGCCTCTGCGCCCACGGTAAGCGGAGCCGTTGCAGCGCCCTTCTCCCAAGCCCTGGGTACCTGCCACCAACGCAGCGCCAGACCGGCACCTTCCCTTTATCAGTGTCAAGGCGGGTGGACACGACGGAAGGACCACGCAGAACAATAGCCACCTTGGTCCTGTCTGCCCTCACTTGGTTGAAGAAGACCCCACCCTGCGCCTGGCGAGCGATCCAGACTCCGGACGGAGCCTGGTGAGCGGCAAGGGCGAATTCCACCCCGACGTGGTGATGGAGCGCGTGACCCGCAAGCAGGGTGTGATACGGAATCAAAGTGATTCCTGTATATGGACAGATGTGTGGTGAGGATATAGATCATGTCTGGGAAGACTTAAATAGATATGACTCTCATAGCCGTATGAGTGAAAATCATTATTATTCGGTATGATGTCCCGGCCAAGAGATGCCAGCGTCGCCTACCGCGAAACGGTGCGGGGCAGCGCCACAACCGACCATGTGCTCCGCAAGCAGACGGGCGGCAGCGTGCCGGGGACTGACCTCACCGGCATTCACAAAGGGCTGGAGGCCGCGCTGCAGACGGGGACGCAAGGATAGGTGACGGACGTACGGGCGACGCTCCTCTCCGGCACACACCATTCGGTGAATTTCAGCGACCTTGCCTTCCTGACGGCGGCCATGGAAGCGTTCAGACTCGCGTTCGCCCAGGCGAGCCGTCCTGGGCAACCTCTTCCTGGGTCTGGCCTGTTAGCTGTTCGGCCCTTTGCAGCACCTGGATCAGGCGCCTGACGGAGGTGCTGTTCGGCACCCTTCAGGTGGAGTTCACGTTGCGCCGCGAGATCAGCATTTACGTCGACCGCAACGCCGAGAAATGCAGGCGGGTGACCGTACGAAACGTATTTCGTACGCAAGCGTGACGTGCCAGACTGCTCCATGTTTCGTCTGCTTTCCGCGCTCGCTGCATGTACGCTTGGGACTGGGCCAGCCCTCGCTGCGGAAGGTGGGGCCGTCCACACCGGTCCCCCTGAGTTTCTCCTGCACCTGACCCTGCTCCTGCTGGTTTCGGCGCTCGCCGCATACCTGTCTTTTCGGGCGCGGCTGGTACCCATCATTGGTTTTCTGCTTGCGGGTGTACTCGTCGGACCGGGCGTCTTGGGGCTGATCCGCGACCCGGCCCTGATCTCCGCGGTGAGCGAGGTCGGCGTTATGCTGCTGCTCTTTACCATCGGGGTCGAGTTCAGCCTGGAGAGGCTCACGCGCATCGCCCGGCTGATTTTCCTGGGGGGCGGCCTTCAGACGGGATTGACGGTCGGTGCCGTTGCTGGAGCCCTGCTCGCCTTTGGAGTGAGCGGGCAGAACGCCGTTTTTACCGGTTGCCTGGTCGCCCTGTCGAGCACGGCCATCGTAATGCGCCTGCTCGGCGAGCGGGGCGAGACGGGCGCGCGCACCGGTCAGGTGGCACTGGGCGTGCTGATCTTCCAGGACCTCGCGGTGGTGCTGATGGTGCTGCTGATCCCCATGCTGGCGGGGCAGGGCGGAGGGCTGGGCGGCGTTGCCTTCGCGCTGATCAAAGCGGTCGGCATCATTGCCTTTGTGCTCGTCGCGGCGCGCCGCCTCGTGCCTCCCGTCATGGAGGTGGTGGCCAGGACGTGCAGCACCGAGATCTTTCTCCTCACCGTGGTGGCCCTTTGCTTTGGGACAGCGAGCCTGACTGCCATGGCGGGCGTCAGCCTCGCGCTGGGGGCCTTCCTGGCTGGCCTGCTGGTGAGCGAGAGCCGCTACGGCATGCAGGCGCTGGGTGAAATTCTTCCCCTTCAGGTGCTGTTCAGCGCCGCGTTTTTCCTGTCGGTGGGATTGCAACTGGACCCAGCCTTCCTCCTGGCCCACCTGCCCGCCGTGCTGGGGGCGGTGCTCCTGATCGCTGCGATCAAAGTGGTGATGACCGCCCTGAGTGCCCGGCTGCTGGGCGAACCCCCCCAGGTGGCCCTGCCGGTGGCGCTCCTGACAGCGCAAGTGGGCGAGTTCTCCTTCGTGCTGGCGGCCGCAGGCACCGCGTTGGGCCTGAGCTTCGCGGGACTGGGCGCACAGGGCACGCAGGTATTTATCGCCGCAACGGTGCTGCTGATGGTGCTGACGCCCACCCTCGGTGCCCTGGCCGGGCCGCTGGTGGGCCGGTTGCCGCAACCCATGCGCGCCCCGGTGGAGGAACCGGCCGCAGAGGATCATGGGGCTGCGCTGCCCGTGGCAGACCGGGTGGTGTTCGCCGGGTATGGAGCGCATGCGCGGCTCGCGGCTCGCGCACTGTCGCGCGCAGGGGTGCCGTACAGCGTCATCACCCGCAGTCCAGACGGAGCGAGCGAACTTTCGGGGCGTGGCGCCCCAGTCCTCATCGCCGACTACACCCGGGCCGGCTTGCTGCGCGACCTGGGGCTCGCCTCGGCCCGCGTCTTGGTCATTGCGGACGACGATGCGGAAATGACGGCCCGCGCAGTGAGCGTGGCCCGCACGGTGGCACCGGAACTGCCCGTGATCACGCGGGCCGAAACCCCCGACGACTTAAATCACCTTAAGGCGCTGGGAGCGCGGCACGTGCTGACACCGCGAAAGGAAATTGCCGCTGGAATCCTGGACCTGCTGACTCCCCCGGAATTCAGCCGCGCCGAGATCGCCCGGCACCTCGCTGAGCGGCCAGCGGTCAGCCTCACTCCAGAGCAGCAGGCGCAGTGCGAACACGCCCTGGCAGCCTCGGGGCCGGTGTTCCCGGAAGCTGACGTCTGCCTGGAATGCATTGCGCTGGGCGACACCTGGGTTCACCTGCGCACCTGCATGACGTGCGGACATGTGGGCTGCTGCGATTCCTCGAAAAACAGGCACGCGACCCAGCACGCCCGCACGCGGACCCACCCAGTGATTCACAGCGCTGAGCCCGGCGAAACCTGGGCGTACTGCTATGAGCACGGCTGGACACGGTAAAGGCCCCAAAGGCCTGCCGAGCAGGCGCACGTTTCGAGTACTTCTCACCGCTGGATCAGGCCTCAAGCTCCGAACAGGGCCAGAGGTATGGGAGGGCGCTCAGATGGTCTTCGCGCGCCGATCACCTCGCCGAAAGCACGAAAGGCGAGGCAGGTCGTGGTGGCGTGGGCGTACAGCTTCCCCGCCCCGTCCTCTACGCGGCCGTCTTGTGGAGAGGACCTGGCCGGCACAGCGGACCCGCTTCGTCTCCACCCGAAACGCACGGACGAAGCCCACCTTGAACTCCGGCGTCGTGTATTCCAGACCCGCCGCAAGGGCGGAATGCACGCTGTAGCCCATTGCCGAATGGGAGCAGCGTGGCGAACACGCTGCCGTGGACGCTGCCGATTGGGTTGTGGTATTCCTGCGGGTCGAGGAAAAATGTCACCCGGCCGCGCTCGGCTTCGGGAGGGACGTCGTCAGAGCCAAGCGCGGCCATCACGGAGGGCACCGGCAGTTCGCTGCGGTCCATGGCGCGCAGGGAGTCCAGACCGCTCACGGGGTGGGAACCGAACAGCGGGCCCTGCCAGGAAAACGTGCGGATGCGGACAGGTTGAGAATCTTCAGCCGCGGGGATCACTCCCGTTCACGAAAGGCGCCGAACAGCAGGGCGGCGTCATGGCCCCCGAAGGCGAACGAGTTCGACAGGGCGTACTGGGCGCCGTGTTCTCGCGCCGTAGTCGGCACGAAGTCCAGCGTGAGTTCCGGGTCGGGCTCACGCAGGTTGATGGTCGGCGGCACCACGCCCGAAAAGAGGGCCTGAACGGTGGCGATGGCCTCCACAGCCCCCGAGGCCCCCAGGCTGTGCCCGGTCATGCTCTTGGTGCTTGAAATGAGCAGCTTCGGGGCGTGCTCTCCGAACACCTCCCGAATGGCGAGCACCTCCGCCCGGTCTCCGGCGGGAGTAGACGTGGCGTGCGCGTTGAGGTACCCGATCGCCTCCGCGGCAACGCCCGCATCCTTCAGCGCCCGGCGCATGGCCTGGGCCGCTCCTCGTCCTTCCGGGTGGGGATTGGCCACGTGATACGCGTCGGTGGCCCGACCGAAACCCAACAGTTCGGCATAGATCCGCGCTGACCGCGCCCGAGCATGCTCCAGGGTCTCCAGCACCAGCACGCCCGCACCTTCCGCGAGCACGAAGCCGTCCCTGCCCGCGGAGAATGGACGGCTCGCCTCCTCTGGGGAGACGTTGTTCGTGGACAACGCTTTCATGACCGAGAACGCACTGACGACCAGGGGCGTGACCAGCGCGTCCGCGCCGCCCGCGAGGACGACGTCCGCCTCGCCGTGCTGCAGGAGACGCAGCGCGGTGCCGAGGGCGTCCGCACCGGTGGTGCAGGCGGTGGCAGGGACCGTGCTGGGGCCTTGCAGGCCGTACCGGATGGCGACGTGGGCCGTGGCGGCGTTCGCCATGAGCATCGGGATGAAAAAGGGGCTGAGCCGCGACAGGCCCCGCTCAAAGGCGAGCCGGGTCTGGGCCTCCCACGTTTCCATACCGCCGATTGAGCTCCCGATCACGACGCCGGTCCGCTCCAGGTCGAGGGTGACCGGGTCCAGGCGGGCGTCCTCCAGGGCGAGCTCCGCAGCAGCCAGGGCGAGTTGCGCGAAGCGGTCGAGGCGCCTCGCCTCTCTGGGATCGACCCAGCGCCTGAGGTCCGCGTCCACCTCACCCGCAATCCGTACGGGCAGGTCGGAGGCGTCGAAGCGGGTGATGCGGCGGATCCCACTGTACCCGCGGTGCTGGGCGCCTTGAAAGGCGGACGCACCGATCCCGATGGGGGTGACGGGACCCAGGCCGGTGACGACCACCCGCCGCCGGGAAGGGAGGAAGATGGGCGCGTTCAGGTCAGGACGCGTCATCTCGGACCTGTCTGAGCTGGAGCGCCGCGCAACGGAAGCTTTGGCTGGCTGCAAGCTGAGCCACGGAGAAGGGATGATGGAGCAAGAACACGCGCTTCCTTTCAGAGGGTGAGTCGAATGAAGTTGGAGACGGCTTCGTCGGTCGCCCCGTCCAGGGCCGCCTCCATCAACGCCGCGTGAAGGGAAGTTGACCTGGCCCCGGCGCCAGACGTGAACCTCCCGCCCTCCTCCACGGCGGCGATCTCGGTTCCGTCACAGACGAAGGTGGTTCGGGCCTGCCACCGCCTCTCACCCAGGTGCGTGAAATCAAAGTCTCCCGTGAGCGGGGCGCTCGCGGCGAGCGTCAGGACCTGAACCGAGGCCGAGGTGGCGTGCAGCATGACCGGCTGCCAGACGGCAAGCAGGGTGGCGGCGTTGCCGCAGTTCCTCAGCCCAGTAAACCCACGCGCTGGGGTACGGCTGGCCGTGAGGTCCGCAGCGCTCCGGCCCAGAGGTCACCGCCGCTGCAAGGGCGAGCAGCTGTGTGCCGGGAATGGACGTCACGCTTCCTCCTCCGCCAGCCGCAGGGCCGGTGCCACTGGCCTTGCGGGCGAGGTGGGCAAGGCCGTGAGGCAGAGCGCCAGGCCCACGAAGAGGGCACCGCCCGCCAGCAGGGCGCCGAGCTGCAGGCCTGTGACGTAGGAGGGGCTGGAAGACGCGGAGGCGACCAGGGCACCGAAGACCGACACACCGAGGGCAGTGCCCAGTTGACGCGCGGTGTTCAGCAGGCCCGACGCCATGCCTGCCTGCGCCGCCGGCACGTGCGCCAGGGCGACCACGGTCAAGGCGCTCAGGCTCACGCCCAGCCCCAGACCCCATCCGCCGAAATTCAGGGCCATCAGGCCGGGCGGGCGCTCCAACCCGATCCCGCACCACAGCAGGGTGCTAACGGCCGCCAGTCCCAGACCGACGGTCAGGGTGAACCGCGCTCCGCGGGCGGGGGTCAACCGTCCGCTGAGGGCTGAGCCCAGGGCGAATCCCAGGGGGAAGCACAGCACGAGCAGGCCCGCGCGGGTGGCGCTCAGGCCCAGGTGGGTTTGCAGGAACACCGTGAGGAAAGGCAGCAGGCCGAAGGTGGCGAGGAAGGCGAGCAAGCCGGTGAGGGTCGCCGGGATAAAACCGGGCGCTCGGCGCACCGCGAGGTCCACGAGTGGACGGCGCGCCGAGCGCTCGACCCGCAGGAACGCGGTCAGCGCGACCAGGAAAAACGCGAGCAGCGCGAGGATGGGCGGTGAGCTCCAGCCCCAGACGCGCCCCTGCGCCAGGGCCAACACGCCGCTGCCCAGGGCCGCCACGATCAGGATCAGCCCAGGAACATCAAAGGGTTCACGCCGTCCACTCCTGGGGGTCTCAAAAGGCACGCGGAGCGCTGGCAGCAGCGCGCCCAGGCAGGCAGCGGCAAGGAGGGCAAAGGGGCCGTGCCAACCCACCGCATCGACGAGCAGGCCCCCCACCACGGGTCCTAACGCGATGCCCAGGCCGGACGCCGTGCCCCACAGCGCCAGGGCCCGGGTCCGCTCCTGCGGGGTGGTGAAGGCGTGCGCGAGCAGCGCGAGGGTGGCAGGCTGGACCAGGGCGGCCCCTACGCCCTGTACGGCGCGCCCGGCGAGGACCGCGGGGAAGGTGACCGCGAGCGCTGCCAGCAACGCGCCCAGTGCGCTCACGCCCAGCCCGGCGAGCAACATGCGGCGGTGTCCCACCCGGTCCCCCAAAGCACCCGCGGCGAGCAGCAGGGTGGCGACGGCCAGGGTATAGGCGTTGACGGCCCATCCCAGATTCGGGCCGACCCGCAGGTCGCGGGCGAGCTCGGGCAGGGTGGGATTGACGATGGACACGTTGAGCATCACGACCACGAGGGCGACGCTCGCCGCGAGCAGGGTCGGGCGCTGGATGAGAGGGGTCACGGCACTCCTTCTCAGACCAATCGGTCTGTTTTAAGGACAAAAAAAACTCAAGCCTGCAGAGAGGCGAAGACGGCCTGCAGGCTTGAAGCGACGCGGTCGAAGTGGTTGAGATCTTCCGTGAGGCGCGCGACCATCACGGCACCCTCTACGGCAGCGATGGTCAGGGAGGCGATGGCCGCTGGATCTGTGTCGGGGCGCATCTCGCCCGACGCGATCCCCTTCTCCACGATGCGCGAGAGGGCGTGATGCCAACCCTCCACGACACCCAAGGCGCGCGCGCGCAATTCGGGATGGGTATCGTCGGCGTCGATGGCGGCATTCATAACCGGGCAGCCGCCGGGAATGAGGGGAGCGGCCAGATTCGCGCGGAAGGCGGCGACGAAGGCGTAGAGGCGCTCGGCCGCGGGTCCGGGCTGGGTGAGGGCCGCCGTGAACCGGGGCCGGAGCGTTTCGGCAGCGTGGTCGAAGGCGGCGAGGGCAATGGCGTCCTTGCTCGGGAAGTGGTTGTACAGGCCGCCTTTCTCCAGCCCGGTGGCCCGCATCAGGTCACTGAGGCTGGTGCCGCCATAACCCCGCTGGCTGAACACCTCCATGCTCCGCTCCAGAATCATCGTGCGCGTGCGGTCGCCCTTGCTCAACACCTCTCCTTTCAGACCAATCGGTCTGAAAGGATGGTACGTTGAAGTCGGAATTGCCGTCAAGGGGAGGAACAGAGGTGCGGCCGCACGCAGTGGCGGTTCCCGCCGCACTCCTCAATGGGCAGCGCCTCACTGCCTGGCGGCGCGCCGTTTTGCCTGGGTGGCACCCGGTCCCTGGGGAGTCAGGAGGTCTTGACCGCGCTGCTGCAGCCGGTTTTCCCCCTGTGGCCTCATAGGAGACCGACAGATGGGGCAATGCGGAGCCCGCGCCCGGCTGACTGTTCGGTGCTCGGCGCACACGTGCGTCTGGCGGTGAATGGAAGGGCCAACCATGAGCCATGCTCGCCCAGAACGCACCTCCCGCGCGTCCGCCGGATGACGTTCCCGTTCCTCACGACTGAAGGCGTGTCAAGCGCAAGCCATCCACGAGCCCATGCGGGCGCTCCGAACTGTGCCGGTGCTACTGGACATGAGCCGCGACATGGAGCGCCTGTGCCCGGACACCCTGCACCTGAACTACGTGAACCCGATGGCGATGAATATCGCCGGACTGGCGCGGCAGTCGCAGATCAAGACGGTAGGCCTGTGTCACAGCGTGCAGCACACGGCCTCGGAACTCGCAGCGGACCTCGGCATTCCCGTGGAGGAAACCGACTTCCTGTGCGCAGGGATCAACCACATGGCCTTTTACCTGAAGTTCGAGCATAGGGGTGAGGACCTGTACCCGCGCCCGATGCAGATTGCCGAGGAAGGCCGCGCACCCGCCTGGAACCGGGTGCGTTACGAGATGCTGCGCCGCCTGGGATACTTCGTGACCGAAAGCAGCGAGCACTTCGCGGAGTACGTGCCGTACTTCATCAAGCGCGGGCGAGAAGACCTGATCGAACGCTTCGGCGTGCCGCTGGACGAGTACCCCCGCCGCTGCGAGGCACAGATTGGCGGCTGGGAGGACCTGCGCGAGAAGTTGCAGGACCCAGGCGCTCCGCTAGAAGTCAAGCGCAGCGTGGAGTACGGCTCGCTGATCTTGCACAGCATGGTGACCGGCCAGCCCCGGGTCGTGTACGGCAACGTGATGAATGACGGTGGACTCATCAGCAACCTGCCGCACGACTGCTCAGTGGAACTGCCCTGCCTGGTGGACCGCCAGGGCGTCCAGCCTACCCGCATCGGGCGTATACCCCCGCAGCTCGCCGCCCTGATGCAGACGAACATCAACGTGCAGGCCCTGACGGTGGAGGCGCTGGTCACCGGCAGGCGCGAACATATCTACCACGCGGCGATGCTGGACCCCCACACCGCCGCCGAGCTGGACCTCAGTCAGATCTGGAGTCTGGTGGACGACCTGCTGAGGGAACACGGCGACTTCGTGCCGCGCGAGTTGCAGGCAGCAGACTGACCGGCCTACAACTTACCGGACCCATGGTCCCGTTCGTCTTGACCAGGGCTGTCAACGGTCCAGCATTCGAATGGTACGTCCGCCACCTGAGCTGAACGTCCACCATGCCTCCTGCCGAATGATGACGCTCCGGACAACCACGGGGTGATCGGGCAACAGGCTGACGTCAATACACACCGCCTGGTCTCGCCCAACCATCAAGTGGAGCTCAATCTTCTTGGGGATCATGACGCTGAACCCAACCCGCCGGTGAACCCTGATTGCCGGAGAACCTCGTCAGGATGGTCGCTCTTGCTGCACAAGCGAGATTTTCGTCCGCCGCGTGATGAGGTTGTGCCGAGCACCAACCTGCAGCAGGGCCTTTCGACCAGGCGGGGTGGCACATGAGTAAGAAACTCTGCGTTCCTCCCAACATCTTCCTATTCCCATTTTCCTCAGTACCCGGCAGTTTCCCGGGTGAGGGTCTGGAACGGGACCAAGAGGTCAATCAGCGGGAGGAGAGGCGCATCTTCGCGGTGCGCCTCCTGGCGGATGGCTCGAACGAGGGCGCGCAGACCCAGCGTGACGACGCTCCACGCCCGGCGACCATGCTGTTTGTCTGGGCAGATCCGAGGATGCCGACCAGAACGCACCCGACGTAGGGAGGCACAGGAGGCGCTCCACGGTCACGTGGAGCGTCATAGGCGCGCGCTCCAGTTTGGAGCCCCTCCTTTTGAGGGCCCGAAACAGGCACTCGACCCGGAAGCGCTTTCGATACTGCGCCGGAATGGCGGTCACTGCACCCGTGTTGCTCGCAATGATCAGCGCTTCTCCATCCGGCGTGTACGTCAGGACGACGTTCATCGGCTGCCCGTAGACCTCAAGCTGCTCGATGAGCAGACCGGCAAAGCCTGTCTGAAGACGTCCTGGCCAGTCCTGGGCCGTCCACCCGTCTATCTTGCTGCCTGCGTCGCAGGCGCACACAGATGGGAATGCCCTTCTGCGCCGCCCCCTGAATAGGGTCGTGCCCGACGAACTCACGATCCGCATACAGCACGCGAATCTGCGGCGCGGTCAGGAGACACAGCGCGTCATCCATCAACGCCTGTCGCAACGCCGCATCACTGCTGCCCCCATGGGGCAGCAGTTCGAACAGCAGAGGGACGGCGACACCGCGCCAGAGGACCGCCAGCATGAGGGCGTTCACGTCAGTCTGGCCATGCTTCCCGTTCGTGCGGTCCATGATGAACTCGCGTGGACGTGCCTGTGGCAGCAAAGCGAGTACGGCGCGGGCCACATCGGCAGGGGTGGGGGGGTGACGATCAAAGACCCGTTCCACACGGCGGATCACGGAACGGGTCTGCGCGCTTCCAGAGAAGCGCGCCGCGAGCGCTGCGTGCCGGACGTCTTTGGCCTGCAGGAGGGCCAGGACCATCGGCGGCAGCCGTTCCACCTGGTTCCTGCACAACTCCGGGAAGTGCGCCGTGAAGCAGCGGGTCCGTTTGGCCAGGACATCAGGAGACGTGTACTGTTCTCGCGTGTCTGACACCCTTTTTCAAGCCCTCCAAGAAACTGCTGGGTACTGAACCCATTTTCACCCTATACACCTGGGCGCTCGCCAACAGGACTTATGGTCAAGAAACTGAAAGTACCATTGGCAAATAAAACAATTCGAGGTGTTCAAGAAGTCGAAGATTTGATCGTAGGAGAATGTGAAAGACTTAGAAGTTGCCCTCAGGAAGTAAAGTCACCGACTCTCTTTCCATGGATCGAGCATGTCCTAGACTCACCTTAATACCGTACTACAGGTGCCCGGTGGGCTTTCCACAAAGGCGAAAAATGGGCAGGCTCAACGACCGAGACTTGGCTTAAATTCACGCCACTGGCCCACATCAACAAAGCCCAGACGCCTATAGATCGATAGGCCGTCCTTGGAGGCTTGTAGCTCAACGTGGTGCATGCCCTGCGCTTTGGCCACCCGCAGAGCACGTCTTGTCAAGGCTGAACCAATTCCCCGTCCACGGAACTCAACACGGGTGGCAACATTGTACAAACCTGCTGTTCCATCAGTGCTGAGACATAATTCGGCAGTTGCGACCACCTGGTCCTCAAGGCAGCCGATCAGGAGCACCACCGGACTGGCCGGCCTCAAGACCTCGTTCACGGCATTGCCGTAAAAGCGTTTGACTTCGGGATCTGGAGGCGTCCAGTTCGCAGCGATTACCTGAGCGTACCCAAACAAATCCTCCTCGTTCACAACACGGCGAATATGCAGCGTTGTCGGTTCACTCGAAACCTGAGTGGACTCTGTCAAATCGGTCGCCATCGCAGTTTCGTCTTCCGCGTGAACCAGACCCTCGGCAACAAGAAGCTCAGGCAGACCCGCCGGTTGGTCCTGAGGACCAACCCACCAGGAAAATGGACGGTTCCCAAACATCTGAATGGCTTTCTTGATGCGGGTCGACGCCTGTGAAGCGCTGAGGCACGCACAGGTAATGACGTTAAAGGTGTCGCTCGCAAGGCCACTGTCGACCACCAGCAATTGACCGTCGTCAAGAACTTGGGCTTGCGGTTGACAGGCAGCAAGCGCCGTGTAATGGGTAAGTACATGCATTGAAGCTCCAGAATTTGGGGATAGACGGCGACGCAGCCTCCTCCCATGGGAATTCGAGAAGAACTTGTGAAATGTGACACAAGAACACGCTTGGAGCATCTGTTAAAAAAAGGACTTCTTTTCGACCGAGCCCAGCGGGCGAACTCGAATGAGCCTTGGAGAGAATGGGGAGCCGTGAGGGATGCCCGTCCATTCGCGGCGCAATTGGGACGAATGCTCTAGTGACTCACCATGACGAATGAAAATACAGGGAATGTGTTGTCAGGATACCCTCTCCTAAAGCCGCTTTTCGGCTTATACAAATTCTGATTGGATCGCCCATAAAACGATCCAATCACAACGGAACGAGCAGGAGAAAAACGTGTTCTGGGTGGGAAGTTGGCAAACTGGTGGGCTTCCAGTTTGTTGTTTCTCATGGAACCACCCTACTTGTCCTGGCGTGACAAGGGAGTGACACGTTGCTCAGCCCTCACCAAAGGCCCCCTTTCCTCCCCTTGCCTGAAGCAAGGGGAGGAAAGGGGGCGAGCGCACTTGGCGCTCCGAAAAGCTGTCGCTGTAGCCATCTCCTTTGCGCAAGGTCGAGAAAAATCGATGATAAAGGCCGTCCACCTGCGGAAGCTTGAAGCTGCCCGTGGCACGGACGGAGACACGCCCGCTATACGTCCCCGCCTTCTTGCCCGACGTCACGACGGCCCACACCCTGTTCCCCGTTTGAAAGCCGAAGAACACCTTCTGGCAGCTCCGGTGCCGGATGGGGAATCCGTATTTGTTTGTGCCGCACATCTGACGATTTCCCCGCCCCCTACGGGTGACCTTCAGCGGCTTCAGGGGCGCGACCCGTACTTGCTCGCCCGACGGCCCGACGCACGCCGCATCAACCCAGTGCGCCTTTTCGTAGCCTTGCTGGTGGCGGTTGGAGCTGGTCTGTGCTCCGCTGCCCATTTCCACGGGGTAGCCGAACCGCTTCAACTCGTCCAGCAGGCGGTACTTCGTCGCGTTGACCGCAGCGGAATCCACAAGGCTGGTTTGCTGCTGTTGCTGAATCCTCCGCAGCACGGCGGGCTTCTTCGCCAGGAACTCTTCAAGGGTCAGGTTGCCTTTGGCTTCGTTGCACTTCCGGCAGGACCAGACCAGGTTGGTGACGCGGTTGGAGCCACCCCGACTCCGGGGGGCAAGACGCTCCACTTCCTCGCCCTTCTTCCCGCAGTAGGCGCACTTGTCCTCCCATTTCTGCCGCAAGTAGGCGCGGACCTCGGTGCCGAACCGGGTTCCTTTCTGGTCTTCCCCCTGCTCCATGTCGGGGTTCATCATCTTCTGGGTATCGAAGCTGACCAACTCCATTGCGAACGGGTCCAGCGGCGTCCAATCGTCTCGCCCAGGAAATGATGGTCAGGACGCGGTGTATCAAGGACGGAGGTAGCCAACCAGCGGGCCTGGTGCGGTTCAGGAAGCGGGCGGGTCGATGACGAAGCTTCCGACTCCGGCGACTGGATCGCGGCCCTCGCCTTGCCTGGAGCTTGAGTTTGATGGCAAGGCCCCGGTGCGCGAGTTCTGCGCCCCAGATGCACTGCTTGCCCGTCTTGCCCTCCAGCACGAGGGCCATCCCCGTGGTCTTGGAGCCGGGATCCAGCTTCAGAGCGAGGAGCTTGAGACTGGCGAGCGGACCCGGCCTTGAGAATGATGGTGAACGGGTAGCATGGCAGCTCTCCCTGCTTCCGGCATCTTCCGCGCCCTTTTTGCCGTGCATGGCATCAGCGGAGTACGGTCTGGGTTGAGAACGAACACTCGGTTTGACCTCATTTTCCTTGCGCGTAAGCGCCTTGTAACGTTCGCCTAGAGGGGCATTTCTGAGCTTGTTCGTGCCTTACGGGGGGCGCGGGGTTTCCCTTCCCGGCTTTCTTCTTGAGGCGACAGCGCTTCCGACTCGCGAGGCATCTCAAGGTGTCGTGACTGAGATCTTTCAGTTTAGGCAGCATGGCGCTGGTTCTCGTCCCAGACAGCTAAAATCTGCTTCTGCGTCCTTTCCAACTCGAAAAGCGGCACCCAGCCGACATATTTTATGCGTACCTGTCGAGCGAAAGTGCCCCAATCAGGCCAAGCGGAATCCGCTTGGCCTGACCCGGTTTGGTCCAGGTACTCGAAGTGACAGAGCAGAAAACAGGCCAGGCTCAGACAGAGGGAGCGCAGGACGCCCAGTTTGGTCTTCTGGCCGAATTTGCAGGGAGGCAAAGCGGCTCTTCAACGTTTTGAAGAGGGCCTCGATCTTCCACCTGCGCCGACCTGTTTGCTTCGCGGTCCTGGGCGTCCTCCGCCGGGAGGACACGAGAAAGCGTTGTTCCTGCCGTTCTCCCTGTTGGCCGGGAAGCCAGATCCAGTACAGCCACAAGGGAAGGTCAGACAGACCTTGGAGGAAGACCCGACGCTGCTGCGCCGTGATGTCTTTGCTGACCGCTTACGGTCAGCCGATCCGCCCGCATCCCCACGGTAAATTCCAGGCCGAGCGCTCGAATCCCAGCCATGAAGGTGGCGCCGCCAAACCCGGCATCTGCAAGAAGGTGCACCTGTTTGGCTCGCGAGCGGATCGCTCTTGGGAGGTGCTGAACCAGCCGCAACGCCAGGTCTGGGCGTGAGGGCGTGGCTAAGACAGACCAGATCTTGAACCCCCAGGGCAAACGGAGGTCCCCACAGCAGAGGTACAGCATGACGACATGCAGGCCACGGATCCCATTCAAGGTATGGATCCAGCCGTCCAGTTCAGCAAACACGCCTTCTTTCGCGATGGAGGTCGTGTCGACGATGATCTCCATCAGCGGTGGACGCCCGCAGCGTCCACCCAGGGAGGCCTGGAACGTGTCCAGGGCATGTTGGCGCACCACTCGCAGGAGGGTACGCAAACTCCAGCGCTGGTGGTTGAGAAAGCGGCTGATGGCCCCAGGTGATTTTGCGGTAGACGCATGAAACCGGAAGATCCCCAACGCCTCCAGGAAGCAGCTCAGGACGACCTGCAGGTTGTCCCGATGCTGCTTGCGGCCACAGGAAGTGAGCATGGCGGAGTGGGAGCCGTCCAGCACGGTCATTTCCCTTAAGCACGCCCTCAATATGAGGTGGGAAGCCGTCCTGGACGTTTTTTTTCCAAACTGAACCATCTCAGATGACTCATACGGATTCCGATTAATTTGTTATGCAAGGCCACCAATGGAAGAAGGTGAGAGAACGGATTCTCTCCCTCTGCTGTTCCAACCGACGACACTGCTCCGCAAGCAACACGGTCAGGTCTTCCAGGGTTTCGAAGTGACGATTCTTCAAGGGAGCATCGGTGAGGGACCAAAGGCGTTCGGCGGGTTGCAACTCTGGGGAGTAGGGCGGCAAGAAGACGAGCTCGATGCCCGGTGGGCACTTTAACTGCGGCGTGGCATGCCACCCCGCACCATCCAAGACCAAGATGATCTCCCGCGTCTTTCCAGCCTGTGTGTCGAGGGCAAAGCGATCGAGCACAGCCTGGAAGGCCGCCGTATTGACCGTCGGCAACAACCAGTACTGGCTCTCTCCCGTCTGAGGACAGACGAACGCACTGATATAGAGCCATTCATACCGGTGTTGGACACGCACGGTCGGTGCTTTGCCTCGCTCGGACCATTGTTTGCCGACGAGGGGTTTCAATCCCACACGGTGTTCATCCATGCACCAGACTTCTACCGCTCGTCCAGTTGCTTCAGTACGCGCCGTAGCTGCTTGGACCACGGCTGGGAGGATTTTTTTTGGAACGCTTCCTGAGTGACCTGGTTGGCCTCGACATGTCGAGGCCGAGGGACCTGGAGGCTATATCCCACCGCATCCAAAAACGCATAACAGCGGCTCAGATGCACGTCCTTCTCCAATTCCTGCTTTACCCAGGACTGCACTCGTGCACCATTCCAGACACCGCCGCTGGCGGTGTCTGCACGAATCGTCCGCACCAGGAGGAGCACTTCGGCGTCGCTGAGCAGGGTCGGTGCACCACTGTTCTGGTGTCGCTGATCTTTGAGCCCCGCCAGACCATGTTGGTGGTACGCGTCGATGATTTTGTCTGCACCTTGATACGAGTAGCCCGTGAGCTTCAGGGCTTCAGCAGCGCTTTTCCCTTCTGCCAGGAACGCGAGGAGGTGACTGCGTCGTCGTTCCACCGCGCAGCTACTCCGGCCGTAGATGCCCCAGAAGTCTTCGGCCGTGTGTTGGAAAGTAACCGTTCTGATCTCATTATTATAACTGATTATTCGGAATCCGTATCAGAAATCGTTTACCGGGGCTTGCCCCGTCTTCGGCTAAGCAAGTGGGGCCTTTCAAAGCCCCCGGATTTATCCCTGGGGTTGCTTACTGTGGTGCGGCCTTTGAAGTGCAGTTCAGGGCAGGGGGGGCGCGCCTTTCTCGGCAAGCAAATCGTTGAGCCCGGCCTCGTCCAGCGTTGAGACCTTCAACGCCCGCGCCTTCTCCAGCTTCCCGCCGCCGTCCTCCCCAGCAATCAGGTAACTCGTCTTCTTCGTCACGCTGCCGCTCACCCGCCCACCATGCGCTTCCAGGTGCGACTTGATCGCATCCCGGGGCCAACTCAGCGTCCCCGTGATCACGAAGGTCAACCCGGCGAGCTGTTCTCCCACCCGTACGTCCACACTGGCTGCCGGTTGAACCCCGGCTGCAAACAGCCGCTCAATGAACGCGCGCATATCCGGGTCCGTCAGACCCTGCACGATGCTCTCCGCCGTCTGCCGCCCCACATCCGGAATCCGAGCCAAGTCCTCAACCGAAGCCGCTTGTACGTCCTGCAGACTGCCATACACCCTGGCGATGCGGGTACTCGTCCCTTCCCCCACGAACGGTAGGCCCAGTGCCCGAATGAAGCGCCACAGCTCCCGCGTCTTGGACGCCTGAATCTCCGCGACCAACTTCTCTGCGTTCTTCCGCCCGACTTTACGCACGGCGCCAGTCGTGGTCTCCCCCATCTCGAGGTGTTCCACCTGCTCTGCAGTCAGTCCGTACAGGTCCGCTGGGTCTGTCACCAGGCCTGAGTCCACGAGTTGCTCGACGAGCCGTTCCCCCAGCCCCTTGATGTCCATGACATCCCGGGAGGCGAAGTACCGAACGCGCAGGGTGCTCTTCGCTGGGCAAGCAGGATTTGTACAGAACGTCCCCGCTGCCCCTTCCTGCCGCACAGCCTCGTGTCCACACCGCGGACAGTGGGTCGGGAAAACAAAGGGCACACTGCTGGTCTTGCGCTTCTCCAGGACCACACTCAGCACTTCAGGGATGATGCCCCCGGACTTGTGCACGCGAACGGTGTCACCAATACGCAGGTCCAGGCCGCGGATAAAGTCCTCATTGTGCAGGGTCGCCCGAGCGACCGTGCTGCCTTCCAGCTGCACGGGCAGGAGTTCCGCCACAGGCGTGAGCTTCCCCGTGCGGCCCGTCTGGACCGTGATCGACTCAACGACAGTTTCTCCTATGTCCGCGGGGAACTTATACGCAACCGCCCACTTCGGGGCACGGCTCGTGAATCCTGCCTCCGCTTGCAAGTGCAGATCATCGAGCTTGACCACACTGCCGTCCGCATCGAACGGCAAGCGCGGGCGCTCGGCCGTCATCTCCGCGTGGTACGCCGCGGCCGCCTCACTCCCAGTGACTCGGCGCGAGTACCCGCTCGTCGCAAACCCTTGGGCTCTCAGCCACTCCAGGATGTCCCACTGTGTCCGGACCGGCACGTTGTCGCGTTTTCCCAGGGCGTACAGGATCACTTCCAGGCCACGGCGGCGGGTTTCCTCCGGGTCCTTCTGACGCAATGCCCCTGCTGCCCCATTCCGGGGATTCTTCAGGAGGGCGCGGCCCTCCTCCTCCGCCTTCTGGTTGTACGCGAGGAAGGCCTGCTTGCTCATGTAGACCTCCCCACGGACCTCCAGTTCGCCCTTCAAGCCAGGAAGTTCGCGAGGAATACCGGGGATACCCTCGATATTCGCGGTGACCTTCTCTCCGACTTCTCCGTCCCCTCGTGTAGCCGCCCATTGCAGCACGCCATCCACGTAATAGAGGTTGACGCTCAGACCGTCGATCTTGAGTTCACAGGTGTAGGCGAATTGCTGATCTCCAACCGGCAGGTTGAGCGCTCGGGCCACCTTCTCGTCAAAGTGTGCGAGTTCTGCGTTGCTGAAGGCGTTGTCGAGGCTCGTCATGGGCGTGGGGTGCCGGACTTTTTCAAACAGCGTGCTGGGACGGCCGCCGACCGTCTGGGCTGGGGAGTCTGGGGCGGCCAGTTCGGGGTGCAGGGCTTCGAGTTCGCGGAGTTCACGGGCCAGGGCGTCGTACTCGAAGTCCGCGATAATGGGGGCGTCCTCTTCGTAGTAGCGCCGGTTATGTTCGGCGACTTCGGCGCGGAGCTGTGCGTGGCGTTCGGCGGGGGTTTGGGTCTGGGTCATGGGGACTCCTGAAGGAAGGTAGACTAACATACATTACGCTGTAAACGTACTAAGAGGAACCGTTTAGAAAGAAGCTATACGCACCTCAAATGCTCAGCAAGTCGGTATTCCTCATGTCCCCGCACCCGGAAGACGCTGAACCATGCGTTCGCTGGGCGCCTCCAGGGGAAAACCCCCGCGAGAAGCGGGGGAAGTGGGAGGGTGCGTCGGTGGTTGTGGTCGCGTCAGAGCGGAGGTGGTTTGGGTCAATCGGGGAGATCCCCCCAGCGTTGCCAAGCGATCAACCCGTCGGCATGATGTCGCAAATACCCTGTACTGGCGCCTCCCCTCCTAACAGCGTGACACCAAGCTCTCCGCCGAACGCGAAGGCCGCATGTGGCTGGCGAAAAGAGACGACGACCGGTGGGCGAAAGTTCGCCTCACTCCCCACGAGGCCTGGGCCGCGCGTCTCGTGCTCGAAGATCCCGACATCATCACCTGCCGGACATGGAAGTCCTACGGAAACACGACGACCCACATCGCCATCAATGAGGACCGGTTCCTGGAACTGATGGTGGAGGCCACGAACATTCCTGAATAAGGTTTGGAAGGCGGGCCGCTTGAGCTTGTCGCCCAGGCGGCCCCAAGCCAGGAAACCCGGCAGCAAGCCGGGCAGCGGCAACCGCCGCCTGCGAAGGGAACGGAGGAGAAGCCTGAACAGAGGGAAGGGGAGGGCGATGACTCCTCAGGCCCTCAAAACGGGAATTGCGAAAATCATAATTTCCGAATTACGGAAACCACAATCCGAGAATTACGCAGACCATAACTCGGGAATTACGAAAAGTGCTCTTCCATACACAGAGCGTCCAACAGAGAGTCCTGCAAAGACCCCAACATCATCAAGCCCCAAGGAGCTCGCTCCCTCTCCCGCTCAGGATGATGATGGCCAGGCGGCGGTTGCCGAAACACAGGAAGCGGCGAACATTCTCCTGAGGCCGGAAGGCGGCGAAGGTTTGCCCCACACAGGTTCTGTTGAGGTTGAGGGGCAAGGTGAGCAACGAGAGTCCCAGCCCTTTGTCTCTGAAAAGGTTCCGGGCACGGCGGGTGGCGCGGCCTTGCTCACCCTGACCCCGATTCCCCGCGAGGTCCTGGCCTCAAGGCCTGCCCGCGATCCAGCCGACGTGCGCCAGGTGCGCTGTTGTTCTGCAGCAACGAGAGCCGTCTACCCGAACTCCAGGTGCACTTGGCGAAGACCACGCCCTCCCGCATCCCCACGAACTGCTCCCCTGCTTGAAGGGCGCGGAGATTCAGCAGGCCGTGGACGCTGCCCGGCACAACATGCCGCTGGACACCAGGGGGCGGGGCTTCGAGGTGCTCGCGCAACTGGGCCTCGACCGCCTGATTGGCGAGACGCTCACCCTGAAGATAATCACGGGTTTGTCCCCCGTCAGCAGGGCTCCAGCCCCGAATCAGCCGCCCCGTCCAGCGCTGGACGGGCCACCTCCACCCTCCCTGTGAGCATTGACGTGGCCAGCCGGTGGGAGCACAAGCACCACGAGGACCGGGTGGTGACGGTGGTCACGTTCGATGGCCCGAAGGTTGAATTGCACACGGGGGAGAAGCTGGCCTGATTCTTGCTGATGAAGGACTACCGGCGTGTGCACCAACCGGCTCAGCGGAGCATGTCGAACAGGTTTGGGAGGAAGGCAATGACCTCCTCCGCTGTGGCAAACGTGCGGAGGGACCGCTCTTCATGGCTGTCTGGATCAGCCAGGCCCCAGGTGATCGGTAGGGGTGTTTGGTCTCCGGAACTGTGTACCCTCGATCTCAATGGCGGTGCTGGCGAGGCCCATGCTGCTATCCCACCCGCCGAAGCCATACCCCATTGCTCGAAGCCCAGACGCTGACCACCGAAGATCAGGGCATCCCTGCCTCCACGGCTTCCACTACGCCTGGACCTGAAGTCTCGCGACGTTCGGGCGTCAGCGTGTAGAGCGGATCATTCATCAGGACCATCCTTTTCGGGGTGTTTCCCCGCGAGAGTTTGGCCTCAACCCCAGCGAGACCACCTGCCAGAACCTCGGGCGCGACTTCCTCGAGGATCAGGGCGAGAGCGCAGCCAAGCTGCCACTCCAAGTCGTGTGAGGACTGTTCTGCGCGCCGCGCCGGAGCAACGGTGACATCGATGTCCACTGGGAAGGTCAGCGCAACCACCGTCATGCCAATCTTTTCCAGATCTCCGGGCAACGCTCCACCAACAGTGCCCGGAATGCGCCGTCCCGTTCCCGGATCTCCCGCCGGGCCTTGGCCTCTTCCAGCGAGCCCGAGATGTTCTCCAGCCCTTTCTCTCGCCCTTCAAGCGTGAGATGCGTTCCATCCACACTGCCCACACCGAGTCGCTCGTCATGCAACACGCGCTTCTTGCTGTTCACGCGCCCCACGTGCACCCAGAGGCCTTCTTGGCCTGACGAATCAGTTGCGTACCCGCAGGACCTTCTCGCCAGTTGTCTTTGCCCGCGAGAAACAACGCTTTGATCTGTCCCCAGGAAACGTGATCGGGGGCGCAGCCGGTTTGCGCGACGTACGCGAGCGGAAACGGCCAGTGCCCCAGGTCGGGGGCGTGAGCCCAGAAGAATGTGGTCGCCCAGTCCCGCTCGTCCTGAACCGCCACGAAGAAACACTGCTTCGCGTACGGAAAGAGCTGTTCGAGGTATTTCTCGAACTGATCGTCGTTGTATTTGTCGTGGAAGGCGCCGTTGTATGTGGCGAAGGGGCGGCCTTCCCTGAGGGTGCGGTCTCCCGTTTGCCGAGGGCCTCTCATGACGCCGATGTCCGGGCGCGCTCCAAGGAGGCTGCCACCCGCCGCAACGGGGTATTTCATGCTGGCGTCCGGAGGAGGCTGGCGTCATCCCGCTGGCGGAAAGCGGCATATGCCTGGACTGCTATACCCCCATGCGTACAGGCAGGGGCACTGCGGCCCTACGGGTAGGCAGACGGATGTGGGACGCCTTGCCTCCTGGTTCGGTTCCCCACTGTAGGGCTTTCAGAGCGTGCTTGGCGGTCGTTTCAAGACCCGGTCGAGCGCTGTCACAACTCGGTCAATCTCGTCGTAGCCGACTGTGAGAGGTGGCAGGAAACGGATGACCAGTGAGGTCGCTGGTAGTGCCAAGACACCCTCCTGTTGAGCCAACGCTTTGATATAGGGGCCGCCCTTCTCCTTCAGTTCCACTCCTATCATCAATCCCAGCCCTCGCACCTCGCGAATTTTGGGGCTTTGGATTGCGCGTAACCGTGCCAGAAAGTAAGCGCCTTTCTCAGCGGCCTGGTCAGGCAACCGCTCTCGCTGGATCACCCGCATCGCGGCCGTTCCGGCCGCCATGGCCAGTGGGTTGCCTCCGAATGTTCCGCCGTGGCCTCCTTTTGGCATCTTTAAGGCGACGTCATCGGTCATCGCGAAGGCCCCAATCGGCACTCCACCGCCCATCGCTTTCGCCAGCGTGATGCCGTCGGGCACAATCCCAAAGTGCTCCATGGCGAACATCTTGCCAGTCCGCCCGAAGCCCGTCTGGATCTCATCGAGAATAAGGAGAGCGCCGCAGCGAGAAGAGAGGGCTCGGGCGGCCTGAATGAACGCCACGTCACCTGGGCGGACGCCACCTTCACCCTGAACAGGTTCGAGTATGACGGCAGCTACGGTATCGTCCATAACGGCTTCCAGCGCCTGGATATCGCCATACGAGACGAATTCTACGTTGGCTGTGTCGATGATGTCCTTAAAAGGTGCGCGGTAAGCCGGCTCCCAGGTGAGGGCCAAAGCGCCGAGACTCCGGCCGCTGAAGCCACGCTTCATGGAAATGAACTTTCGCCGGCCCGTGGCGGCAACGGCGAATTTTTTTGCAGCCTCCATCGCTTCAGTGCCACTGTTACACAGGAAGACCCTTTGCAATGTTTGTGGCAACAGCCCTGTAAGCGTCTGCAGGAATTCAGCTCGCCGGTCATTGGGAATGGTTTGCGCAACCGTGAGGAGTTGTGCCGCTTGCTGCTGAATAGCCCGTACAACTTCAGGGTGGCAGTGGCCTACCGAGGCCACACCTGCTCCTGTCGTGAAGTCCAGGTAGGCCCGCCTTGATCATCCCATACGGTGGTGTTTTCTCCCCGCACAAGGACAAAATCCTGTTTGTTAAACACACCGCTGTCGTGGTGCTTTTCAGTGATCAACGCGCCGAGAGGTGCAGAGACAAGCGTCATTGCATGAATATACAAAATTCTGGTTAATCATTCAAACGAACTCCGTCCTGAGGATGGCTGAACCGGACGGAGGTACCCTTGCGCCTGGCCCGGTATGGCAAGCGGTAGGCGTCCAGAAAGCAGAGGGGCTGTAGGGGGATACAGCCGGCCTGAACTTCAAGCTGCCCGCCACACCGTCTCTTGCCAGGACTTGACGGCCGCTTGTTGGTGGCGTGCGTAGAGCGTGGAGCGAGCCAGGTGGTAGAGAGTGGGGACGCGGGCATGGAGATTGAGAAAACGTTGCGCCGGATGCCGTGGCCAAACCTTGCTGCTGACGTTCCTGCCGTCATGTGGTTCAGAATCCGGTGGTACGTGCCGAAATGAGGATCTTCAGCCAATCCCAAGACGCTCAAGGCAGCCGTCACTGCTCGCTTCCCGGGGGCCAGGAGGATGCCGATGATCAGCCGTTGGACCTGCGGCCGGGTTCTACGAGAGAACACCGGTGCAGGGGCATCAACACTGCGGGTAAACCACCGCGGCAGAGGTGACCTGCTCAAGTCTGACAGGGGGAACAGCATGCTGCTCCCCCTCGCCCTGCTCAAAGTGAAGCCAAGAGTTCAGCAGATGGACTCCAGAATTCGCGTCCATCTGCCCTGATAAAGGGACGTACCGCTTTGACAGTTCGTCCACCCTGACCCTCTCCATAAGAATATGTTCCCAACCATTAGACATGAATATTTTTACAGGTGGATAGATACTTAGAAGTCCTCGTTCATCTCGAATGGCCTTATGGGTGAACGACACGCAACGGTCAGTACAAGGTTGAGCGTTGTCACTCCAGCAGGGCCAGATCGTAGGCCTCGCCGTCCACAGCGCCGCCCGGAAGCGCTGCAAGCATTGCTCCTGCACACTCGGCACTTTCTCAAGGTGCTCGGTCCGTGGCGGTTGCCAGAGGCCACAGCGGTGAATCGCTCGGGCGCACCGGAAGAAAACGGTATCCACCTCAATGGTCACGGCACACCGAGGAGGTATTCCTTTCACCGCAGAGCGTTTCAGCAACTCGGGGGGGGTGATTCGGGCCCTCCCATTGACCCGGAGGGTCTCGCCTATGCCAGGAATCAAAAAGAGCAACGCGGCGTGGGGGTCGGAGAAGATGTTCCGCAAGCTGTCCGCGCAGTTGTTCCCTCGGCGTTCCGGGAGCAGCAAGGTCTTTTCATCGGCAACGGCCACACACCCTCCGGGGCACCTCGTGGTGAAGCGTCCACTCCATCCGGCCTCACCGGAGCCAGAATGGCAAACGGAGAGGCTTCAATCCACCGCTCGTAGACCAGGCACAGGGTGAGCCGGCGCCGAGGACTCCCCTTCCGGACGCAGGAGGACACAGGTCAAGGTGCGCCCGCCCTTGACCTGTGTCCTCGCACACCTCCAGCAGTGCTGAGTCAACCCTCCAGCACCCCGGGGGAGGCCCGCAGCCCAATAGCCTCGATGCCCGTAATGGCGCAGGCTTCGTCGTGGTCGCCCGCGTCACCGGACACCCCCACCGCCCCTACGCAACTCTGATCGGCCGCAACGATCAGCACGCCGCCCGGTGACGGCACCATGCGTCCGCGGCTGGTGGTGGCCAGCGCAGCAAAGAACGTGGGGAACTGCTCGGCGCGCTCAGCCAGCTCGCGGCTGCCAAAGCCCATTCCCAGCGCACCCCAGGCCTTGCCATGGGCGAGGTCCAGGCGCGCGAACCCTGCCCCGTCCTCCCGCTTGCAGGCGATGAGATGCCCACCCGCATCGAGGACGACCACCACCAATGGGGCAAGCCCGTCCCGCCTCGCGTGGGCGAGCGCCGCGTCAATGATGGTGCAGGCCTGTGCTAAGGTCAGCGGTGGTGTGCGCATGTGCCTACATCATAATTTCGCCGTGCCCGCTAGAACAGGAACGGCCGCAACCGGACGTGGCTCCCCTCTTCTTCGTGGGAGATCTTGACGCCAGCACTGACCTGGGTGAGTCTGGCCGTCCTCGGTGGTTGCCTGCTGGTTTACCGCGAGTTACCCGTCTGCCTGCACACCGAGTTTGTCCTTCCCAGGCTTGATCTTCAGGTGCTTGTGGGTGGGTCCGGCCTCGTGCAATTCCGCCTTGCCGATCTTCATCCGGAGGCGAGGCGCTGCGCCGTCCGAACGCGCTCCCAGAGACGTTCTGAAGGTTGGCGGCATGTTGACGGGCATAGGCGGGAGCCGGCCCGGTTGCCAGCAAGACGTGCTGGGCGCCTCAGAAGTGAATTGACGCGGCGTCCTTTATTCAGCTGCCCGTCTCGGCGTTTCACCTGGAGCATATGCCAAAAAGACGACTTCTTTTTGACCGACCAGAGAGCGCTTGAGTGGGCATTGGGGAGAGTGGGGAGCCGTGAGGGGAAGCGCACCCCTTTCTTCCCAATGCTCCAGGCCTCAGAGCCCGCGTCCAGGACGGAGAAACTTCACCATCAACGCCGCCTTATGGCCGGGCCCAGATCGGTCCCTGACCATCCCGAGGACAACGGCCCGTCTGGCTGACACCTTGCTGACACGGCGGTCCTGAAATAAAGGCAGGAGGTCCCACCGCGGGTTCTTCCATCGCCGGCAACTCCAGGGGAGGGCCACATGCAACACGGCATGCACAGCGTCAGCCAGACGGACGTTCTCAGCACGACCTCGCTGCTCCACTACAGTTTTCCGCCCGGCTTCGAGCAACGGCTCGCCGCGGATGAGCGCCTTTCCATTCCTGAGACTCAGTTGCTCCTGCGCGAATACCGGCGCTTCCTGGTCCTGGCCTCCACCGGCCCCGTGAGCCCCAGCCACCGCGTCGACGCGGCCTGGCACCTGCACCTGACCTACACCCGCGACTACTGGGAACGCCTCCCGGAGTGCTGGGCCGCGCCCTGCACCACAAACCTGCGAACGGCGCCGAACATGCCGCGCAACTCAGCGAACTGTACCTGCAGACGCTCGACCGCTACGCGGTGACGTTCGGGCACCTCGCCCCTGCGGAATTCTGGCCCGATCCCCGGCATGCTGGCGCTTACGCCGAAGGACCGGCCACGCAAGTTCAGACACCTGCGCGCAAGCAGCGCAGAACTTGGCTGGTCGGCCTGATCATCTGCGCGGGGTTCGCCGCGCTGTTCTCAGGGTTCCCGGGCGCCGCGTGGCTGCCTACACTGCTGGTGATCATCTGCATTGGAGTGGCGTTCCACCAGCGTCGGCGCCTGTTCCGGGATGGCGCCACCTCCACCGAGACCGCGGGCAGCTGGGCGCTGCTGGGAATCAGTTTCTCGAGTGGAGGAGACGGGTGCAGCGGTGGCGGAGATGGCGGTGGAGACGGCGGGGGCGGCTGTGGGGGCGGCTGCGGATAGCACCTGCCAGGGAAGTAGGCGCCCCAGGGATCGCCTTGATTTTCGAATCAAGCCGGCTTCGGGGTGCAGGGCCACCTCCCAACTGCAGGGCCACGTGGCCTGCCGCCCACGCTCCCGGGGGGTCAGCTCAGCCAGCGCTTTCTTCAGCCCCCGCATCAGTGGGAGACGGCCATGGCAGCTCCTGTACACGGGTCTGGGCCATCAAGCTTCCCTGGAGTTCTGGCGCTTTCCAAGCTGCCTTGAACCCGCCCGCTCCACCTGTACCAGCGGCTTTAAACGGTGCACGGCTTCTTCGATCACGCTGGGGCTGGCCGCTGCGTAGCTCAGGCGCACGAACGCCTCACCGGGCTCGGTCGGGAAGAAGCCACTTCCCGCACTGACCTGCACGCCGGCGCGCGCCGCCTGCTCCGCAAACTCCAGATCCCCCAGCCCTCCTGGCAACTGCACCCACAGGTTGTACCCACCTTGCGGAACGAGGAACAGTCGGGCCTGCGGCCAATGCTGGGTAAGTGCCTGGACCATCGTGTCTCGCCTCACCCGCAGGGTTTCTCGGAGGCTCCCCAGATGCCGCGGCCAGCTCCGCGCAGTCAGAACGCCGAGCGCCGCTTCTTGGAGCGGTCCCGCAAGAAAGTAATCTTCGGTGGCGCGCGCGTTGCGAAGCCGCGTCCAGACTGGTCCCCGGGCGATCAGGGCCGCGATCCGCATCCCAGGCGCCACCGCCTTGGTGAGGGAGCGGAGGTACACGACGCGCCCCTCTCCCGCCAGGGCGAGGGGTGGGAGCGGCTCTCCATGTAGGGTGAGGTCGCGGGCATAGTCATCCTCGATAATGAACGCGCCAGCGCGTTCTGCCGCCGCGAGCACTGCCGCGCGCCGGCCAAGGGCCAGCGAGGCGCCTGTCGGACTGGCGTAGCGGGGTTGCAGGTACAAGACCCGCGCCCCTGAGGAGCGGAAGGCCATATCGAGCAGATCGGGCCGTATACCCTCGGCATCAGCCGGCACAGGCACGGGCCGTGCGCCAACGGCCTGGGCAGCGGCAAGCACGCCGTAGTACGTCGGGGACTCCACCAGCAAGGGTGCACCTGCGGGAAGCAGCGCGCGCAGACTGGTCGACAGCCCCGCCTGTGCCCCCGGCACGATCAGGACGTCCGACGCCCGGTACTCTCCGCCCAGTTCGCGGGCAAACCACGCCCGGAGGGCATCAAGCCCTTCGGCAGGCAGCCGCGACCAGACCCCAGGGCGTTTGGCCGCGTCCCTCAGGGCCGAGCCCAGCAGCTCCAGCGGTTGGAGCGTCTCGTCGGGATAACCGTTTCCCAGGGGCAGGACGTCCGGGAGTGGAGGCCGGAACAGGTCTTGAACGTGCCCAGGCAACGCTGCACGTCCGGCGAGGGTTACCGTCTGCCACCCGAGATCGAGTTGTTGCGGAGTGGCGGAGGGCGCTGCCACAAACGTTCCGTGCCCAGGCCGGGTGGTCACCAGGCCTTCGCGCACGAGCTGCGCCACCACAGCGCTGACCGTTACGGGACTGGTCCCGTAACGGCGCGTCAATTCACGAACGGAGGGAAGTCGGTCACCCGGCTTGGATTCATGCTGAATCAACGCTTTTAAATCGAGCAGCAGGCCTTGCCTACCCGTGACGGCTTCACGCCCGCTGGACATGCCGTTATCATAGAACGTGAAGAACACCAGTAGCGTTACAGCCCTAAAGACAGAAACATCCGGAGCAGAGACAGGAGCAGAGACAGCGGGTTGGTGGTGGGCGGGCCTGGGCGTGTTGTGCTTCAGCCTGACCCTGCCTGCGACGCGCCTCGCCGTGCCTGAGTTCGGGGGATACACCGTGGGCTTCGGACGTGCGGTCGTGGCCGCTCTGTTGGCCGTGATCCTCCTGGTTGTGCGGCGTGAGCGCCTCCCCGAACGCCGTCACTGGCGAGGTCTGGGCCTGGTGGCACTGGGCGTGGTGTTCGGGTTCCCGGTCCTGACGTCGCTCGCCCTGCGAACAGTGCCGTCCTCGCACGGCGCAGTCGTGGTGGGCCTGCTTCCCGCCGCGACCGCGGTGGCCGCCGTACTGCTCACCCGTGAGCGCCCCCGTCCCGCGTTCTGGCTGGTTTCTGCTCTGGGCGTGGCGGCGGTCGTGGCCTTCGCGGCGACAACGGGGGCTGGGCATCTGGAGAGCGGTGACGCGCTCATGCTGCTGGCGGTGCTGCTGGCCGCTGTGGGCTATGCCGAGGGCGGACGGCTGGCCCAGGAGCTGGACGGCTGGCGCGTGGTGAGCTGGGCGCTGGTGTTCTCCCTGCCGGCCTCACTGCCCATCACCCTGCTCGCCTCATGGCCGACCCACCTGCCTTCAGGTACAGCTTGGCTGGCCTTTGGGTACGTGTCGGTGGTGAGCATGTTTCTGGGATTTTTCGCATGGTACCGCGGCCTGGCACTCGGCGGGGTGGCGCAGGCCGGACAGGTGCAACTGGTCCAGCCGGTCCTGACGGTGGGATGGTCCGCCCTGCTTCTCGGCGAGGCGCTCGACGGGCGCACCCTGCTCGCCGCCTTGTTGGTGGTGGCCTGCGCGGGGTTGAGCCGCCTGACCCGTTCCTCCTGACCGGGGAGACCTTCAACACTGGCCTGTGCGGGTCGCGTTTGGACTGGGGAGCGGCCCGGCTCCATGTGATGGGACGTACCACGCCCGGAATGGGGTCCACCTGCCGCGCTACCTCGGTGGCAGCAGGTGGGCCTCATTCCCCCCGGCGTGCGCGGGGCGGCCCCCAAGAAGCGGCCTGCCGACCGTGCCGAGGTAGATGTTGCGTCCGCCTTGCCCCCATCTCCTGACCACTGGCCGCGCCGAGATTCACAGTTCCGAAGGGATCGAGCTGCCAGCGCCTCGCGGCGTCCAGCAGGGCGAGGAAGTGGCCATCAGAAACAGATCCCCGGTTGGCCCCGGCATCGGCGCAAAATGTTCAACAACGGCCAAACCGGTTCCGAGCTCACTTTTCACAGGGAGCAGGCTACGCCCTGGCAGAACGTCAACGCGTTCCAGATCCCCCAGGGCAAGCCGCTCGGTCAGGGCGGTGCGCAGGGCCTCCGGGTTAAAGGCCAGGGGCGAGGTCACCGTAGTTCTCGGTGTCGCCGTGCCTGGAGAGGACGACGGTCTGGGCGTCCCGTACCGGGGCGAAGTGCCCATCGCTCCTGGTTCGCCGCGCAGCTCCGGGCCAGAGCTGCTCCGGGGGTGTCCTGAAGTAGGGACGCCGCGCCAGCAGCCCGTGCAGGAGCGGCGTGCGAACGCGGCCTCGCCCGGGGTGGGAGCTCACAGACCGGGGCCCAACGCGGCAAGGACCGACGCCGTGTCCGTTACGGTGGCAAATTCCCCGTTCAGGCTGGCGAGGTGCACACCGTGAATCTCGTGCGCCCAGAAGTGCCGCCCGTCTGGCCCGGTACGGCCGAAGGTCGCCGTCGCGTCTTCCGGCAGCAGCACCCGAAAGCCCAGGTTGCCCGCCATGCGGGTGGTGGTGGACACGCAGTGATCGGTGGTCAGGCCCGTGATCACCACGCTGGTCACGCCTGCAGCACGAAGTTGCTCTTTCAGATCGGTCCCGATAAAGGCGCTGTTCACGTGCTTCTGGATCACGGTTTCACCCGGACGAGGCTCGGCCAGGGGCTTGAACCGCACGCCGTCCTGACCGGGCCTCAGTGGCGAGTTCGGTTCGCGGGAAATGTGCTGGACGTGCCAGATGGGCCGTCTACTCTGCCGCCACGCCTCCAACAGTTCAGCGATGCGCTCCTCCGCGTGTGGGTTGTTGCGCATGCCCCACGAGGGGGCGTCGAAGCCCTGCTGCACGTCGATGAGGACCAGAGCGGTTTGAGGATCAATGGTGAGCACGGTGTTCCTTTCGGGGCACGGGCTGTCCACCGCACCTCAGAAGCACGTGGACAGAGGAGAACGGTTCAGGCCTGGGAGCGATGTTTAGAGGGTGGAGCGCCAAAGTGTTTCCGCCACACCCGCCGCAGCGCCCGGGCGTCCCCGAAGCCACTGCGGTCCGCCACGGCGTCGAGGGTGAGGCGGGGGTCTTGCAACAAGTCACGCGCGAGTTCGAGGCGAAGGCGCTGCTGGTAGTCGAGCACCGTCAGCCCTGTAGCCGACTTGAAGCTGCGCGCCAGGTGCCGTGCGCTCATTCCAGCCACACGGGCGAGGTCTGTGAGGGAGGTCCGTTGCGCAGGATGCGCGACCAGCCAGTCCTGCACCCGGTGGACCCCAGCGTGCAAGTGGGTGCGGTATTCGAGGTAGATGGAAGCCTGGGCGTGCTCGCCGCTGCGGCGCAGGTACACCACCAGGTCGCGCGCCACCCTGGCGGTTAGGAGTGGCCCGTGCTCCGCTTCGACGAGCGACAGCGCCAGGTCGATGCCGGACGCGATCCCCGCGCTCGTCGTTACGCCCCGGTCCTGTACAAACAGCACGTTGTCCAGCACCCGGGCACTGGGATGACGCTTTTGCAGCAGGCCGGTCAGGGACCAGTGGGTGGTGCAGCGGCGTCCGACGAGCAGTTGAGCCTCTCCGAGCGCGAGGGCTCCGGCGCAGACGGCGGCCACCTCCACGCCGTGCCCCGCGCTGGCCTGCAACCAGTCCCGGGTCCCCGAGTCGAGCAGCGTGGGCAGGTGGTTCACGGCTCCGATCTGCACGCCGGGCACCAGGATCAGGTCACCCGGCTGGACCTGGGGCAGCGGCGCGAGGTCACTCAGCGTCAGGCCCTGGGCGCTGCGAACCTGAGGCTGGGCGGCACAGAAGGTCAAGGCGTATTGCGCCCCTTGCTCGGCGGCGCTGTGAAACACCTGCGCGGGACCGGAGAGGTCCAGCAGGTGAACGTCGGGAAGAAGCAGGACCAGCACGCGGCGCACGGCGAACACCTCCTCCCGGCAACAGGGAACAGAACCGGCCACGCCAACTGGCAGGCCGCGAGTCCAGCAGCTTTGGACCCGAACCCCATGCTAGGGCACCTCCCACCTCCCTGGAAGGGAGGCATCTGGCCAGAAGTCGGCTGTATCCGGCCACTCCACCATTCGCAGGAAGAGCCGCCTCAGCCGGCATGAAATGAGAGATGTCAAGTGCGTCTTGCGGCCCGCTTCACACCGCCACAGGCGGGCGCCCCCGGTTCACCGACTGCTCCTTCACCAGCTTCCCGTTGCCTCCCTAAATCCGCCACGGGGCAGATGGAGTTGCACGGGTGTACAGGAGACGCAGTTCAGCAAGGGAGGCCCGCTCCCCGGTGGCCTTTGAGGAACAGGAGCAGGGCGACGCGTGAGGACGTTGTCCGCCGCCAAACCCCATCCACTCGAACACCTCACTGCGGGTGTGGGCCCGGGTACCGCGTGCCTGGCGCGGACCGGGTTCGGACTTTAGGGTCGAGAAAAACCTCCCCTGCACGGCGTAATCCCAACACTGTCCTTTGTTGCTCATCCGCTGGAGCGCCCCAGCGCTGGACTGGCCGCCTGAGCCGAAGTGGTGCGACAACCTGCGTGCGGGCTGCCGCCGCTGCCCCCGGCAAGGCCTCCTGCTGGGCGCACGACTTGCGGACTTGTGGAATTCAAGCAGAAACGTATTGCGGACTTGTGGAATTGGTATTGCGGACTTGTGGAGTTCAGACACTTCTTCGTACTGCGGACTTGTGGAATTGGTCCAGGGACCTATTGCGGAGTGGTGGAATTGCGGACTCTCCCCTATTGCGGACTTGTGGAATTGGTATTGCGGACTTGTGGAATTTGAACGGCCTCCTCTTGCGGACTTGTGGAGTTTGAGGTCAAAAAGTATTGCGGACTTGTGGAGTTGCTATTGCGGACTTGTGGAATTCGGACGCTGGAGAGCGGCCAGGACGGCCTTTTTACCTGCTCCTTGATGATTGATCATCAATGTTTTTAAACAATCTTTTTATCAGTAAAGGGGAGGCTGTTGATCAACATCAGGAGCAGTCCGGAGACGAAAGGTGGCCGCACCCAGTAACATGGAGTGTGCCTCGCAAAGCCGCTTCTACCCAGTCGGTTAGCCAGGAGCTCACCCTCTCAGGGAGTGAGGAGCGGAATCTGAACCGGCTTTCCCTGGTGCTGGCCGCCTCGCGCGTGCCTGAGACGATGACCTACTGGGAACGCTCCTGGTCGTCCTCAGACCACTTCGGCATCACCATCCGGGTGAGTTGCGTCTCCAGCGCCAATGACGTCGTGCCCCACGGCATCGACAACGACATCCTCTTCGGCCTCACCAACGCCTATGTCGGTGCCGGACTGCCGCAGGACAACACATTTCGCGTCACAGCCTATCAACTGCTCATGTACGCCGCCCTGCCCATCGGGGGGCACAGCTACGCGGTGATTAAACCCAGCCTGACGCGGTTGCGAAACAGCACTTTTACCATCACAGACAGTTGGTATGACCGGAAGGAAGAGACGTACCAGTCGCTGAGCACCAGTCTCGTTCAGAACTGGAAGGTGATTGAGAGACGGAAATTCCCGTCGGCCTTTGGAGACGAGGCGGTGAATGCCGACGCCCTCCTACAGGTGACGCTCGACCCTGATCTGGCGCGCAGCATCAGGCTGGGGTATATCCGCCCGGTTGACCTCAATATCCTGCGGGGCCTCAGCCAGCCCCTCACCCGCACCCTGTACCGCAAACTTGAGGACGAGAAGCACCCGGTGGACCGTCCGCCCCAGATGCTCTATCAGACCGCCCTGCTCCCCTGGGCCGAGCGTCTGGGCATCAACGGTCGCCCTGACACCATCCGCCGTGCCCTGCAAACGGCGCACCAACAGCTGCTTGACTGCGGCTTTCTCGCCGACGTGAATTACATCGGGCGGGGCAAGGGCCAGGATATCCAGTACGTCTTTGCCCAGTCCACCCGGCCTCCCGCGCGCCCAGAAGCGGTCGCCGCGCTTACCAGCAGGCGCATCACCCAGGGAGCGGCACTGAAGTACGCGTCGGAGTTTGGCCTTGAGGCTGTGATGGCCGCAGTGAAGCGGTACGACGAGCTTATGGCGGGCGGGTACCAGGCCAAGAGTGCCAGCGGCCTGCTGGTGGACATCCTGCGCCATCCCCTCAAGTACCAAACGCTCGAGGCAGAGCCCAGGTCTTCTCTGCCAGCAGCCCCAAAACCGCTGTTGGGCCAGCCTGAGACGCTCCCTGAGGAGGACCGCAGCCTCCAGACGGCCGCGTTCATGCTGAAGAAGGTCGCCCTGCCCGAAACACTGAAAGACAACGCCGCGGAGCTGTACCTGCAAGGGTGGGTGAGGGCAGCGGAACTGGCAGCGCTCAAGCACGATCCCGAGCCGGCGAAGACGGTTCTGTTGTGGAACGCCCGTGCAAGTGGAGTTGCCGAAGGCGGAGCCGAGACAGACGGAGAGCCGTGACAGGCAGATAGAAGGTGCGGTGCTGGACCTGGGCGCCTTCGTGGGTTCACCTGCGCCCGCCCCTACGGGCCAGCTTGAGGCTCGGGGCTTGGGACCGGACACTCCAGGGGCGCTGACCGCCATGGGCCTACGTCACGCCTGCTCCTGATCGCCTACAGCCGGCCCCAGACACCCGCAAAGGCGGTCCCGCATTGCCACCGCCGAGGGATTGAGGTCGGCGCCTCGCAGGATGGATGCTCGGCGAGAGAACCTCAAAGGCACATCGTCGTCCTGACGCAAACCAACGCGCTTCATTCTGTTGTAAACTTAGTAAGAGTTGAGGACGTACGTCCTCCAAGGAGACCTATGGCGAAGGAAACCACAAAAGAATTCGGTGTTCCCACCGACAGCAAAGAGCGCACCAAGGCCATCGAAATGGCCATGACGCAGATCGAGAAGCAGTTCGGCAAGGGCAGCATCATGAAGCTCGGCGCCGACAGCAAACTCGACGTGCAGGTCATCTCCACCGGCAGCCTGAGCCTCGATGTCGCCCTGGGCGTCGGCGGCATCCCCAAAGGCCGCGTCACCGAAATCTACGGCCCCGAGTCGGGTGGCAAAACCACCCTCGCCCTCTCCATCATTGCCCAGTCCCAGAAAGAAGGCGGCACCTGCGCCTTTATTGACGCCGAGCATGCGCTGGACCCCGTCTACGCCCGCGCCCTGGGGGTGGACACCGATCAACTGCTCGTCTCGCAGCCCGACAACGGCGAGCAGGCGTTGGAAATCATGGAACTGCTCGTCCGCTCGGGCGCCATCGACGTCGTGGTCGTGGACTCGGTGGCTGCGCTGACGCCGCGCTCGGAAATCGAAGGGGAAATGGGCGACTCGCTGCCCGGCCTCCAGGCCCGCCTGATGTCGCAGGCCCTTCGCAAGCTGACGGCGATCCTGTCCAAGACGGGCACCGCGGCCATCTTCATCAACCAGGTGCGCGAGAAGATCGGCGTGATGTACGGCAACCCCGAAACCACCACGGGCGGACGGGCGCTGAAGTTCTACTCCAGCGTGCGCCTGGACGTGCGCAAGGTGGGCGGTAAATCCAATATGGTCGATAACGTCGCCGTCTCACACACCGTGAAGGTCAAGACCGTGAAGAACAAGGTCGCGCCGCCCTTCAAGGAAGTCGAGCTGACCATCGTGTATGGCAAGGGCTTCGACGCCATGGATGACCTCGTGACCCTGGCCACGAACTTTGAAGTCATCAAGAAGTCGGGCAGCTTTTACAGCTACCGCGAGGAACGCCTCGGTCAGGGCAAGGAGAAGGCCATCGCCTTCCTGGCCGAGCGCCCCGAGTTGCTCGCCGACATTCGCGAGCAGGTCCTCGCCCAACTGCGTGGCAACACGCCTGCCCTTCCCACCACCGCAGAAGCCCTCCCCGCCGACTGACCCTCAACTTGAAAGAGCGGCGTGCCCGTTCGGGCACGCCGCTCTTCTCGTTTGGTGAAACTCCATGCCCTGGGCCGTCAGGTACTCCACAGGGGCTGGTTCCACGATCAGGCGCTGTTGGGCGGATGCGGCGTCCTGATACCACTGCCCTGCAGCACCCCGTTGGGTGAGCGTCAGCGCTTGCTGGGCGGCGCCCCTCGCCTGTCCGTGGGCGCTGTGGCCCGACTGGGTGAGTTCAGCGGGAACGCTTTCTGGCCGCTGCTCCTGTGGAACGGGCGAGGGTGTAGGGAATCAAGGTGGGGTGCGGGGGTTCAACGCTTCATGGGGCATCTGCAAAAGTTGGAAAGGAGGCGTTCAGCGCGGCGTTGATCTACGCGCAGGCCGCCGGTTCAGCGGGAATCAGGACGGCGCGAGCCGGAGGCCTGCGCCGCCCGTATTGAACGGTGGAGCCACCCGTTGTATGTCGGGCGCTGACCGCGCGCTCCTGGTGGCAAGCCCGGCCCACCAAGGCGAGCAGCGTGACCTCACCGCGCTGGGCCTCCTACAACTGGGGGAGATGTACCGCGGGCGTCTGCATCCGTGGGGTCTCCCTCAAGGGCGTGGGCGCGCCTCCGGGCCATGGGCTTACTTCAACTCGCCGTGCAGGGTGGCCGCGACTTTCTTCACGGCACCTTCGTGTAGGGCGAGGAGCTCCTCGGCGGTCGAGCGCTGCAGCGAGCGGAACGCGTCGAAGTCGCGCGCAGCGGGGCCGGTGAGGCGTCCAACGTTGCCCTGCACCGTGAAGTGCGCTTCGGCGAGTGTGGAGAGGTTCGTGGCGGCGTCTTTGTGCCTGGCGCTGAGGAATGCCTGAAGGATGCCACCCTGCTCACTGCGTTTCATCAGGTCGCGCTGCAGGCTGCGGTCCTTGATGCGGGTGATAACGTCCCAGGCAGCGTCGGCGAGGAGTTCCGCGGCGCTGGTGGGGCGGGCGTACTCAGCGGCGAGCTGCTCGCCCTCGGTGGTCTGGGTACGCCACATGCGGTAGGTGAGGCCGTTTTTCTCAGGGGTCCAGAGCGTCTCGAAGTCACGGGCGTCCTCAATCAGGACACGCAGCTGCGCTGCACTTTTGACGGTGGTGCGCTGGCCTTCCCCGAGGACGGGCCAGGAGCTGAGGCCGTGTTCATCGGGAGCGCCCATGCCCGCGTAAACAGAGGCGATGCGGGCGGGATCAGCGTTCAGATCTGCGACGGCGCGGCCGTCGGCGAGCAACTCGATGGTCTGTCCTGTCCAGCGGGCCGTATGCTGCAGGTGGTGTAGCCCAAAACCCCAGCGGTCGTGCGCCTGGCGGAGCAGGTGCGTGAGTTGCGCGTCGACATCATTGGTGTCGGGCTGGGCGATGATGGCCTGAACGTCAGCGGTGAGGGCGGCGGTGGCGAGGAGGGCCTGAAAGCGGTTGATGCTGGTAGGGTTGCGTGCGTTCGTCTTTGCCATTCTCATGACTCCCTATTCTGATAATGGCGTAATTATAGCGGAGGAACTTACGAGAATCGAGGCCCAAACGGGCGGAGCCGTGCATGCCAGAACCCTTGAAGGCGAGGGGCAGAAAAAGTACCACCTTGAGGCGCCTGGGTCTGTGGGGACGTAGTCTGCCTGACCCGCTTCCACTGAACATTCCCCGCTGCAGGTCCAGCCCCTACGATGGTCACTCTCATTTGGTCCTGATCCAGGCCGGGCCATGTACGGCATCAGGCAGATCCAGGAGGCGTGATCCTCGCCCCACACACGGGATTTCTGTCAACCAGGCATAAGGATTTTGGTGGATCAGTTATGAGGTAACGGGTTGAGCCGGTCGGAGGGGACGTGACGAATGGTCCGCAAAGCGCGTCACAGGTGTGCGCCGCCGGCCCAGTTGTTGGAAAGGTGCAGCACACCCGCCGCAACGGCAGGGCTTTACAGCCCTCGCAGGCGTAAAGGCTCGCCCTGAATTCTCCGGATCAGGCCGGCACACCCAGGAGCCTCATAAACGCTTTGAAGGTCCCAAGGGCGCATTCATGCCGCTCAAAAAGCATCTCCGGGTGCCACTGCACACCCAGGAGGCCGTCACCCTCCAGGCCCTCCACAATGCCGTCCGGCGCTATCGCCGTGACCTGCAGCGGCGGCGCAACCGCGTCAACCGCCTGATGGTGATAGGAATTCAGGTGAGCGCTGGGTCCATGGGTCTGCTCCAGGAGGCTCCCCGAAACGAACGCAATCTCGTGGCCAAGGACAGGTGGGCGTGCCACCTGGGCGTGATCCACCCACGCTTGCGGCACGTCGGGAAGGTGCTGATGCAGCGAGCCACCCTCCAGCACGTTGAGCATCTGCATGCCCCGGCAGATGCCCAGCACGGGTTTCCCCAGCGCCCTCACCGCCCGGTAGAGGGTCATTTCAAACGTATCCCGTTCCTCGTCGACTTCACCCAGACCACGCCTGGGCGCCTGACCGTAGTGCCGTGGATGAACGTCGACGCCGCCCGTGAGCAAGACGGCGTCCACCTGACGGGCGTAGTCGGCGACCGGGCCATGGAGATTGGGCAGCAGGATGGGGACGCCCCCCACGCGTTCGACCGCCTCAGCGTAGCGGCGGGGCGTCCCATTGACACCGCGGGTCAGAACGTCAGTGAACTGCGAGGTACTCAGGCCGATCAGGGGACGGGCACGCATTCCCGACAGCATACAGAGGCGCGCACGCCCAGGCCCAGCTTCCCGGGTCCCCCTTCCCCGTTCTGTCATGCCTGACCGCCATCAGGACGTATGGACTTCCGGGGCCAGAGGACAGAGGACCAGCCGAAGTGACCGAAGGTGCCGCGCAGGTCCCTCCTCCGGCTCCCCTCCCCCTCTCAGTCAGGCTGGGCGTTCCCTTGAGGGCGGCAGCGGCCGTGAAGGTAACTTTCCTGTCGGCGGAGTCTGGCGCTTCTCGGCTGCTCCAGGCCGGCCACCAGTATGGACGTCGCTGGCCCCGAGATGGAAAGTCATCACGCCCGGCAATCACCCCCGCTGGCCTTTTTGCACGTGGCCGACAAGGATGTCCACCACGGCGCCGACCCCTTCTCCCCCGCCTTTTCAGTTGTGCGGCCCTCTCCGCCATCTGCCAGCGCCGCGCCCCACTTCCTCGTGGACGCCCTGGGCGGTGCTTGTCCTGGCAGGGCATATGACAGGCACTCCAGCCAAAGGACGATAGAGCGTGTATTCCAACATTGGGAGACGCCTTTAAGATGGGGCATGGACAACCTGTTGAAGAAGGCCGGAGCGATGCTGGGTCACCTGGACCTGTTTACGCACATGCTGCACCTACGCAGCCTTCTTCAGCTCGCTGCACATCTGGAAGAGCGCGGAGACCGTGTGATTCTCGTGACGCCACAGACCATGACCCTTATAGGAACAGACCTGGAGACAGTGGAGGTCATCACCAACAGCAAGGGTGTGCAGATTCAAGCAGGAGTGGCCTACAACGTTCTTCAGGGCCTCAAGGGCCATGAAGCGCCAGAGTACGCAGTGACCCGGGAGGAACTCAAAGCGCTGAACGCGGAGGCGATACGGAACTTGGAGCAGGGTGACGCACTGCGTGCATTCGGTGAGACGTTGGTCCGAATCAGCGGGCCGATCCCAGCCCGCAAGGGCCGGAGCACAGGAGGTACAGCGCCCACCCCCGATCCCACCTGATCGCCCGCACACCCGCCAGTCTTCCCCCGCGTGAGACCTCCGCTTTGCGGTCACTCTGCGCCGCAGGCCTCTCCCGAATGGGAAGAGGAGACGCCTGAAGAGGGCCATGGCCGGGGTGACCACTGCAAGAAGGACGGGCGCCGCCGAAGAGGAAGGCGCCGCCGAGAGGCTGCCGCCACCAGGGAGCGTGTTCCGGAGCTGGGTTACGGTTCCGGGTTCTGTCCGCGCCGCAACCGGACCCAGGGCTTTGAGCCAACCAGGTACACCTCGACCTCCGGCCATGCCGCTGCCAGCCGTTGCAACGTGGCCGCCTCCACGCCCTTGAGGAGCTGCGACACCTGCCCGGTCGGCAGGCCGTCCACGCCGTGGTCTTGCAGCAGGCGCCCCAGTGCGGTGCGGAGCTGCTCGGGTGTGGTGGGACTGGATTCGCGGCCGAAGCGCTCCTGAACGCGTTCCCTTTCTGCTGCCGAGAGTTCGTCCACAATTTTACGCACCAGTTCCGGAGCTTCGTCCAGCGGTCCACTCCACAGTGAAACGGTGCCGCGATCCCCTTTCTGCACGCTCAGCCGCACCGTCTCCCGGGCTTCCGAAGCGCAGCCGCCACCGTCCAGCGACACCTGAACCATCAGGCCCCCACGGTGGAAGCGGGAGTGTTCCACTTCAATGCTGCGCGCAACTGCTTGCAACAGCCGTGGGAGTTCCGTCTCGGCTTCGTTCCGCATAAGTCGTGTCGCCCCCGGGAAGCGGCTGAGGGCCGCGAGTGTGAACCGTGCCTGCTGATGGGCAGCGCGGGCAGGTGTAGTTTCCCGGTCACCGTGGACCAGCTCAATGCCCCACCGAGTGAGCGCCATACGCAGCGTGGGGACGTTGGCGTCTTCTTCCGTGGTAAGGCCGCCTATCCGGCGGACTGTGCGCAGGTCGTCGCAGTGTAGGCGCACTGTTCCTGCGCCGTGCAGTTGCGCAAGGTGCTGGGCGGCGAACTGCACGGCGAGAAGCTCACTCTCGTAGGGCAGGGGGCCACCGAAGGTGCCGGTGCGGCGAATGCCTGAGCCCGCCTCGCGCCACACCAGGCCCCAGGCATGTTCGGGAAAACCGCCGTTCGGATGGAAGCTGGCCATGTCCACCCACGCCTGAAGGGCTTCGGGCAAGCCTACTGAGGTGGGTTGGCGTGACGTCATCGCGTAGATGTCATTGTGCCTGATGCAGAGGTGATGGTGTGGCCTCAGGATGGTGTGTCCCAGAGTTCGGTCGTGTGGGGGCGAGTCGGGAGTGCTGGTCGTCCCCGAGGGGTCGGGTCTGTACGTCCGGTCATTTCCCCGTGTTCGCGCAAATGTTCGTCGCGCTGGGTTCCTCACCCGAACGGTTGGTGAGTGGCCTGTGCGCCATGTAGATCACTCTGGGAATGTTGGGGCAACGCCCTGCGGGATGTATTCGGCACACCTTGTCCTGGGCTGGAACACGCCGGGCCTCACCTCCCTGTTGCGGAAGGTCCGTGGTCCACGCTGGTTGAGGTAATGGGCGCCGTGCTGCCCACAGCGCTGGTCTTCCTGTTCCTCAGGTCAGTGGGCCCTTTGACTGTATCGTCCATCGGCTGCCAGTGCCCCTTGCTTCGGCCCTGCTTGCGGGCATGCTGTTGCCGTTCGTTTTTCGGGGCATGGGGCCGTATCCTCCCCCAGCCGCGCCGCTTCCCATGCTCGGCGCGCTCGTGCTGAGCCGGGCCCTGCTTTCCCTGGCCTGTGCCACTTGCCCTCCTGGCACGCCTGAACGTCACAGCAGTGACGGCGACATTTTACGGCATCTCCCCCGGCCGGCCGGTGCCCCTGAACCTGATCCTAACGTGGCTGAGCTTCGGTGCGCAGGCCATCCTCTCCACGGCTCTGCCGGGCCTCGCCTCCTGCCGGCGGTGGTCTCCCAGTCCCTTCCTGGCCTCACCATCCTTGGGGTCAGCCGCTACGGCCACGTGCCTCTCAGGCGGCTGATCACGCTTACGGGGTTGGGACACCTGCGGCTCCACTTGGAAGCGTCGCCCTCAATCCGGGTGCCGTCTCCACCGCCAGCTGTATGGGGGCAGACGCCCATCCCCATTCGGCCAGGCGTTGCGCTGCTGGCCACCTGACGCTGGAGTTGAACTGAACGGGGGGCACAGCCCTCGCCCAGGTCGGCGTTTTCCCCATACCGCTGCTGCCTGACCGGGTTGGCTTGCCTCTGCTGTGACTGGTCCTGGTCGGAGGCGGAAAGCACCTTGGCAGTCGGTCCCCACTGACGTGAGGCGGCGCTCCTGACCCCCGTACTGACGGCGCTGGGCTTCACCTGACCGGGGCTCGGGGACGCGTGTGGAACCTGCCACTCGGTTGGGAGATCACTGGGAAAACCCCTGGGGGCCACCCCGTCAGGTCAGAGCCCGAAGGCAACTTCCCGCATCCTTGTCCCGCATGCGCCAAGGGCCCCAAAGAAGCCTCACTGATAAAACGCTTAACGGCACAAGCTGTGGAGCACAACTGCCCCCGTCTGTGCCAACCGCCCGTTCCCTCCACTCGCTTACCGGTAAGCCAGAAAGCTA